>JAQICG010000120.1 GCA_027858635.1 Gammaproteobacteria bacterium
TTTGAAATACCCACTTCGACCCTGCGCAGCGCGCTGGTGAACCGTGGCTATTTTGAAGCCATCACCTACAGCTTCATCGACCCCAAATCACAGCACATCCTTGATCCGGAGAATCATGCCATCAAGCTGGCCAACCCCATTTCATCAGAAATGGCGGTGATGAGAACCTCTCTCTGGCCGGGCCTTATTCAGGCGGTGCGCCATAATCTGAACCGGCAACAGCCACGGGTGCGTCTGTTTGAGACGGGCATGTGCGTCAAGCCGGAACAGGATCAGGCGCTGGAGCAGATCGATATGTTCGCGGGCGCAATCTGCGGCGAGCTGTTACCGGAGCAGTGGTCGGCAGCGGCTCAGTCAGTTGATTTTTTCGACCTCAAAGGCGATGTCGAAGCGCTGCTGGCACCGACCGGCATGGTCTGCACTTTTACTGCCGCGACGCATCCGGCACTGCACCCTGGGCAATGCGCCAGTGTCGCCGTCGATGGAGAGTTTGCCGGCTGGATAGGCGCGCTGCATCCGGAAGTGAGCAAGCAGCTGGGACTGGACGAAAATGTCTATGTTTTTGAATTAAGACTCGATCTCGTAAAATCCGCTGTTTTGCCCGTTTTCTCACCCTTATCCCGTTTGCCGGAAGTGCGCCGTGATCTGGCTGTGGTGGTGGATGAAAACGTGACCGTACTGTCGATGCTGGCCTGTATCGGAGAGGCTGCCTCGGAACTGTTGCAGCACATTCAGGTATTTGATATTTATACCGGCAAGGGTGTTGAATCAGGACGAAAAAGCGTCGCTTTGGGCTTGATTTTACAGGACTTTTCACGCACTCTTACAGACCACGATGTAGAAACAGAAGTAGAAATTGTGGTTTCTTCACTAAAACAAAAATTTGCTGCTACACTTCGGGAGTAGGTATGGCATTAACGAAAGCTGACTTGGCAGAAAGCCTGTACGAAGAACTGGGTCTCAACAAACGTGAGGCCAAAGAACTGGTTGAACTCTTCTTTGAAGAAGTTCGTACTGCATTGGGAGGCGCGAATCACGTCAAACTTTCAGGCTTTGGTAATTTTATCCTGAGGGACAAGACCGAAAGACCGGGTCGAAATCCCAAGACAGGCGAGGAAATCCCAATTTCTGCACGAAGAGTCGTTACATTCCGACCAGGTCAAAAATTGAAGCAACGAGTAGAAGCGTATGCTGGAAGCGAGCAACAATAACGAATTACCCACGATACCGGCCAAGCGCTATTTCACCATTGGTGAAGTCAGCGAACTGTGCGGTGTCAAATCACATGTGCTGCGTTACTGGGAGCAGGAATTTACCCAGCTGAAGCCGGTAAAACGTCGGGGCAACCGTCGTTATTATCAGCGTCACGACGTCATTCTCATCCGTCAGATCCGTAGCCTGCTCTATGATCAGGGCTACACCATTGGTGGTGCACGCCAAAAACTGACCGGCGAAGAGGTGGCTGACGACAATAACCAGAGCCAGCAGATTGTGCGTCAAATGCGAACCGAGCTGGAAGAGCTGCTGGTGCTGTTTAAACACTAATCCAGGTGTTTCATAGATTATGCACGCTCTCGCTTGATCTCTGCTTCCTTGCGGGATCAAATCGATGTAAAGTGATGAAGCACCCAGCCTGATTTTTATACCTCTTTTTGTTAAAAAATTCCCCTTTGCATCTTATAACTTAGCGCCGTTTCGGGTATCCTATGCCACCTTCACGGGGCGTAGCGCAGCCTGGTAGCGCCCTTGACTGGGGGTCAAGTGGTCGCAGGTTCAATTCCTGCCGTCCCGACCAAATAATCAATGACTTATTTCATTTAGTGTGAACAGCGAATTCTTCGCTGGTCACACACTTATCTTCCTGCCCAGAAAAGTACTTCCCAATAAATGCGATATGCACTCGATGTGGTTTTTTCATTGAGCCATTAAAGTCTTGTTAGGTTACAGAAGATCCCATCAAATTTCATTTCATTAACAAGGCTAACATCCTCAGTGATTCGTGCTTTTTCCAGCATATAATCACGGCCATGTTCCAGCCTAATTTCTTTTTTACCATGAACATGTCAATCGCTTTCTTCAGGTATGACGGCTAGCACGTTTATATACTGTAAAATAAGCAATCAAAGAATTTCAATATGAAGTAACGTGTTGATCGTAAAGGAATAATAATTCACAAATGCCAATCTTTAAATTTATCCATGCTGCGGACGTCCATCTGGATAGCCCCTTGACCGGACTGGAGCGCTATGAAGGTGCGCCCGTAGACGAGATTAGGGGTGCAACACGTCATGCTTTCGATAACCTGATTAATCTGGCTATTGAAGAGAAGGTGGATTTTGTCTTATTGGCCGGTGACTTATACGATGGTGACTGGAAGGATTACAACACCGGTCTTTATTTCATGGAGCGTATGGGTCGCCTTCAGGAAGCCGGTATTCGTGTGTATATGATAACCGGCAACCACGACGCATCGAGTCAAATTACCAAAAATCTTCGCTTACCGGACAACGTCACGGTGTTTTCAATAAATGCACCTGAACAGGTTGTTCTCGAGGACTTGAAGGTGGCGATATATGGCCAGGGCTTCGCGACAAGAGCGGTAACCGATGATATTTCTCAGGCCTATCCTCAGGGTGATACTCAATATTTTAATATCGGCCTGCTGCATACCTGTCTAACCGGAAAGCCGGGGCATGAGTCGTATGCGCCGTGTACCGTTGATGGCTTGCGTTCCAAAAGATACCAGTATTGGGCGCTAGGTCATGTGCATAAACGTGAGGTGGTATCGCAGCAACCGTGGATTGTATTTCCGGGAAATATTCAGGGGCGACACATTCGTGAGATCGGGGCAAAGGGCTGCACGCTGGTTACGGTCGACCATGGTGAAGTTGCTGAGGTAGAGCACCGCAACCTTGATGTCATGCGCTGGGCTCTCTGTGAACTCGATGTCGCTAATACTGACACCGCCGATGAAGTCTACGACACGATTAGTGCGGCGCTACAAACGACGCTAGACGAGGCCGAAGGTCTGCCGGTTGCCGTGCGCCTAGTTCTGAAAGGGGCTTGTGCCGCGCACACCGGATTGCATGCAGAGCACGAACGCTGGGTACATGAGTATCGGGCGCTGGCGACGAGACTCGGCGGTGCTGGCCTCTGGCTGGAGAAAGTGGCTATCAAAACCAGACCATCGGTTTCTATTGATGAAGCGCTGGATCGTGAGGATGCGCTATCCCAGCTTTTGCGCGGCATTCGCGATATGGAACTGGATGACAGCGCTCTGGCAGAGCTTGCTAATGAGATGGCAACGTTTCGCAAGAAACTTCACGCGGCCATACCCGCAGGAGAAGATCGTTATGATCCGGCCGATCCTGAACAACTCCGGGATACATTGGAGGACATCAAGGCGCTGCTGCTTAACCGCCTCCTGTCAACGGAGCATGACTCGTGAAAATAATGCAATTGAATCTTGTCGCGTTTGGTCCTTTTACAGACAGGTCACTGACATTTGATCAGGAGAACATAGGATTTCACATCGTCTATGGTTCCAATGAAGCGGGGAAAAGCTCATCGCTGCGTGGGCTGAAAGCGTTGCTATACGGCATTGATGTACGTAGCACGGATAATTTCATTCATGCGAATGACAAACTGCTTATCAATGGCCGCCTGAAAAATTCCGATGGACACGAGCTGGTATTCTCTCGGCGCAAAGGTAATAAGAATACCTTGTTAGACCCGGATGGTAATGCGATTGATGATCAATCATTAATGCCGTTTCTTCAGGGCGTAAACCCGGAACTTTTCGAAATGTTATTCGGCATTGATCACCAGGCACTGCTCAAGGGTGGGCGGGAAATTCTTGAGCAGAAAGGTGAGGTTGGGCAGGCGCTATTTTCAGCTTCTATGGGCAGCCATGCATTACATTCTGTGCTTGAACAATTTGATATTGAGGCGAATGATCTCTTTAAGCCGACCGGTTCAAAGCCGAAGATTAATGCAGCATTAAAGGCATATGGCGATCTGGAAAAAGAGATTAGAGAGCACTCACTTGCATCCACGAAGTGGCTTGAACATGACCGGGCATTGAAAAAGGCCGTTGTTGATTTGAAAAAGATTGAAGATGAACTGTTTGAAAGTAGAGCTGAGATTACTCGCTTAAATCGTATTCAAAGCTTATTGCCCAAGCTTGCGCTACGCCGGGAACAATTACGCGAGCTGGAGTCACTCGGAAAAGTTGTGCTGCTCCCGGAAAATTTTGTAGAACGTCGTCAGCAGGTAACGAAAAACCTGGAGACAGCCCGGATAATTATGAAGACGGCCACGCCGCGCCTGCATGGACTACAGAAGGATCTTGAAGATTTAGTCATCAATCAGAAACTACTGGATCAGGAAGAGGCTATCGAAGCGCTTTATGCAAGACTGGGTAGTCATCGAAAAAACTTGCAGGCACAGCCCGAACTCGAGGCGGAGCATGAAAGGCTACTGACCGAAATTAAGGCCTTGCTAAAACAGGTGCGCCCTGATCTTGACTGGGATAATGTAGAAACATTGCGACCACTGCTGTTGCAGCGTCACAACATTGCAGAGCTGGGTGCTCAGAAAGCATTGCTTATTGCCCGGCTCCAGCAGGTAGAGTCCGATCTGCGGGAAACACAAAATCAACTTAAACTAGCTCGTAATGAACAGCGTGATTTGCCTGAATCGGGATCGGCAAAGGTGTTACACAGAACCATCACTGCGGCGAGAAAGCTGGGTGATATAGATGCAGCGATCCAGTCAAACGCAAGCGATATTGCTGCTACACAGACGCAGTGTACGACTGATCTTTCCAGGCTTGCCCTGTGGACGGGTGCACTAGATGATTTCCTCGGGTTGCCATTGCCTAATCGAGAAAATATCAATGCTTTTGAACAGGCTTATGAAAAGCTGGATAAAAATATTCAGCAGCTGGAAGACGACCGCAGAAAAGCTGACGACGAATTAGCAGAGACACGATTACATCTTGATGAAATCGAACGCGCAGGTGCGGTACCAACAGAAGAAGATCTTGATAGCGCTAGAACAGTTCGTAACACAATATGGCAGTTGCTGCGACGTCAGTGGGTTAAAGGTGAAGATGTTTCTAAAGAAGCCGGTCAGCTGGATATCGAGGGAGAATTGCCGGATACTTTTGAAGCGCGCATTGCAAGTACAGATGAACTTTCAGACCGGTTACGACGGGAAGCGGATCGTGTTCATAAGGCAGCAAACTACCAGGCCAGGCAGACCGCTATGCAAATTAAGATCGCGGATTTGACCCGACAACTTGAGGCAGCCTCGGAAGATAAAAATCAGCTAACGAATCAGTGGCAGGAATTATGGTTGCCCTGCAATATTCAGCCACGTTCCCCGCGTGAAATGCGAATATGGCTGGACGGTGCAGAAAAACTTCGTGAGCGAATTGAGCAGCTAAATTCAGTTCGTCAAAACAAGAGTGAGCTGGAAGAGACCCGTAGAGATCACATTAAGTTACTGAATGAGCAGATGGAAGCGATTGGGAAGCCCAGCTCAAAATCAGAAAGTCTTGAAATGGCGCTATTGGAATGTGAAGAGTCTGCGCAAGCGCTCGATGAAGTAGAGCTTAAACGCGAATCGCTGGATGAGAAAATAAAAGATCTGGAGCTGAGTGTGGAGGCCTTAACAGCATCACATGCTCAGGCAATTGATGAACACAATGCATGGAACCAACAATGGCAAGAGGCGATTGAGGGTTTCGGTCGGAAGCAGGATGCCTCTCCGTCAGAGATCAATGAAATTGTTGAGAGCCTGAGAGAGCTATTTTTAAAATACAGTGAAGCGGAAAAACTCCATCTGCGCATAAAGGCGATCATTGATGAGTCAGATTCATTTTGTCGCCAGGTGACAAAGATGATCGAGAGTGTCTCTCCGGAGCTTAAGAAGCTTTCTGTCGAAGATGCTGCGGTACAACTTAATAAGAGTCTCGCTGAGAACAAATCAAGGCTGATGCAGCGTCAGCAGATCGGCGCTCAGATTGAAAAGGCGTCGCATGAAATTCGGGAATCAGAAGCATCGATTCAGATCATGACCGAACAACTCAATGCTTTGTGCCAGGAAGCGCAATGTGAATCGCCTCTCGAGCTGGAAGAGGCCGAAAGAAAATCAACTCAAAATATTCGACTTAAAAAGACAATAGAGCAGCTTGAAGAAGACATCGTTGCAACTGGAAAAGGTGCGACAGTCTCAGAGCTTGAGGACGAAGCGGGAAAAGTAAATCCTGATACTTTGCCCGGCCTGATTGAAGCGTTGAGCAATAAAATCGAAGATGAGCTCGAACCGAAAAGAATCGCATTTGCTGAAACAAAAGGCCGTGAAGAAAAAGAGCTGGAGCTAATGAACGGCAGTGATGAGGCTGCTTTGCTTGCTGAGGAGGCGCAGTCCATACTCGCCAGTGT
>JAQICG010000385.1 GCA_027858635.1 Gammaproteobacteria bacterium
AGGAGTCTGTCGGTTTTAGGGGGATTGAAGCGAGGGAGTGGGAGAGTGAGTACAAATTTTCCCGATTTTGAGGCGCATAGTTATTCTACGCAACGAAAAATCGGGGGAGATTTGGGCCGCTCTCCCACTTACGCAGCCAATTCACCCTAAATCCAACAGCCTCCTAAACTTTAGTTTTGTTCGGCCTTTGACAGCGAACGACTTATAGATGGCCCAGTTGTTCATGTATGCAGTGATAGCCGGTTCACAGAGCTAGATATTATTCATCAAAATATTACAATACGAGACCTGACCTCTTGCTTGCTAATCGGATCTACGAGTTATTAAATTAGAAAATGTCAAATGTAAGGGGTTATCCCGTGTTTTCAAGAGGAATGACCTGACTCTTGGCAGCCCGATACAGACGTTAATTTGTCAGAAAAATCTGCGTTTTGGCACCGGTGGTTCGGGATTTACATCATGGTGCGGAACTCGCTATAACCAACCTTCTAAACTTCATTATGCAACAAGAAAATCACATGGCGAGTGCGAGTACAGGTTTCGTGGCGCTGGCAGCTCTATGCTGGGGTTTATCAGGCGGGATCGGCGCTATCCTCATGGCCGAAGGCTGGGATGCTTTCGTGGTGTCGTTCTACCGGGGCGCGATCGGGCTACTGTTTGTTCTCCTCTGGCTGGCATTGCGCCCACGCGACAGCGGATTGGCTAGTCGCCGATTATGGTTCTGGTCGGTGGTTGCCGGTATCGGCGTAGCTGGCAACTTCTCGTTCTATTTTGTGAGTATCGCGGAAGGCAGCGTCGCGGTTGCGGCTACATTGATGTACTGCGCACCAGTGTTCGTCTATCTTGTGTCATTCGCACTCAAGCTCGAAAGAGCCACCCCGCTGAAGTGGGCCGCGATCGTGATGGTGATGATTGGGATCGTGTTGCTTACGCGCATCTACGACATCGGCGCGGGCGATGTCACTCCAATCGGTGTAGGTGCCGGGCTACTTGCCGGGTTGTTTTATGCAGTATTCATTTTCGGCTTCAAGTATGCGGCCCCACATGGCAGCCCACAGGCGATTCTCGTGATAGCATTCGCGGCACTTGTCATCATCCTTATCTGGCCGGGCGATGTCGACCAGACCGTTGCAGTCCTGAGCACGCCGGTTTGGCCGCTGTTCGTAGCACTAGGTGTGCTTGGCGCAGGATTGTCGTTCATACTTTATATCTTCGGCCTGAATCATACCGCGCCGGCCGTAGCCTCCATTGTGGCGATGGTCGAACCCGTCACCGCATCGCTATTCGGCGTGGTGATTTTAAATGAAAACCTAATAGGCCTGCAAATTTTCGGTATGGGACTGATTTTGGTCACCGTCACTGCGCTGAGCGTATATTCGAGCGCCCGACGGACGCCTTCCGATTTAACCAATATCTGAGCAGGAATTCAGATCTGTCTTTGCCAATTCGAGATTATTCTGATTTAAACCTCTGGCAGAATCATAATTTTTTGGCTGAAGATGCTGCTGTAATCTGGTCATCCAACGAATAGAGCCGTTGTAATTTTGAGATCACATATTTATTGCTCGGATTCCATGAATATTCGGATGATTTCGCGCATTTATCACATGGCACATCATCTTCGCATGCATGTTTTATTGCAAGCAATCCAATAAATACAACAGCCGTTAAAATCTTAATTTTTCAGTTAACGTTTCGGTTTACCCGACCGCAAAAGCGGCCATACCCAGGGCTCAACATGCCACTGAAATCGCCGCTTTTGCGGGTCGGGTGCAACCGGTTGTTAGCACTGGTGTGCGAGGTATCTGTAAAGTTTTCGGCATACCGTATCCAATTCATCCTGCCACGTTGGATTTTCGGGAAATATTAGCGGACCATAGCCGGATTCAATTGCCTCAGGCACCAGATCACGAACAGGAGCGGGTTCCTGCTCGCTTACCGCTTTTTCGAGAATGTGGCCGCCGAGGGCATGCAGAGCACCGGAATACTTTCGCTGGGTAGTTATCGCCTTCGCTTCCAGTCCAGTCTCTTCCCAAAAGGATGAAAAAAGGTCGAGTAACTCTTGCGCTACGACACCCTCCGCAGAAGGAGACTTACCAATTCGCCAGTCTTTGATCCACGTTCTGTCCGGTTTCATAATCAATGTCTGCAAGGACCTCCCTTTTTATCTCAGCCCTGCTCGCCAATCCTCAACAAACTCTTCAATCGATTCAGCAAAATCCGGGTCGGGTTGCTGTTTGTTGATAGTGAGATGCACGACAGTTTCACTATTGTTATTTTCGGCAGTGACTGTACAGGCGAGTGCATTGGGGCAACCGGGTAAGGTGAAGCGCAGGCCGTCTTTGATTGCTTCGCGATGCACGGTGAAGACGCCCCAGATACAGTTGATTTCGCCGTGGTCGCCGTTATCGTGCATGACTTCGTAGACGGAGTTGCAGTGCGTGGGAAGACTCTCTATCGTCATCGATGATTGCAGTTCGGCTGGGGTGACTGCTTTATTGACTGTGCAAAAAAATTCCATACTTAAGCCTTAATAAATTACGTTTATCTGTTCGTCACTGAACAGGCGTCTCAGGCGATTCAGCAAATCTTCGTTGGGTTGCACTTTCCAGTCTTCGCCCAGGGTCAGGCGGGTGTGTTCGCTGCCGTTGTTGTACTGAATGTAAACCGGGCACTGGCCTTCGCGGTAGGCCTGTAAGGCGTCGCTGAGTTGCTGGGTTAGCTGCGTTTCCGACCAGGAGCCGTTGGCTTTGTTTTTGTCGATGTTTATTTCCAGGCAACGGGAAAACCGTTCGCGCGCTTCCGTCATGTTGTAGATGGTGCTGGCGACAATGCGATAGGAGCCGTTGAAGTCATCGTAAGAGACCGGGCCTTCGACCACCAGCAGTTTATCTTTTTCTAACAGGTGATTGAATTTTTCGTAGGTCTCTTCGTAAATAACCACGTCGATGCGTGCGGTGCGATCATCCAGCACGGCGGTGACGATTTTGCTGCCGCGCTGGGTTTTGCGGGTGCGCATGTTGAGCATCAAACCGGCCAGGCGATGTTCCGGTGCATTTTTCCGTCGGTAGTTGTTGTTGCCGCCGCCGGTGTCTTTGGGCGCGAGGTCGGCGGCTTTGGCCAGGGTGCAGGTGGTAAATTGCCGGATCTCTTTTTCGTAACGCTGGATGGGATGGCCGGTGAGGTACAGTCCTAAAATCTCTTTTTCATAAGCCAGGCGAACATCGTCTTCCCACGCCGGCACTTCAATCATGTGCACCGCTGCTTGTTCGTCTGCGGACTCTATCGCACCGAACATATCGTCCTGCCCGGCGAGCGCATTTTTCTGACTCTGCTCGGCCAGTTGCAGCACGTTATTCAGGCTGGCGATCAGGCTGGATCGGCCTGCGCCCAGCTCATCCAGAGCACCGGCTTTGATCAGGGCTTCGAGCACGCGGCGATTCACCTTGCGCGTGTCGGAGCGACGGCAGAAATCGTACAGGTCGGTAAATTTTCCGTTGGCTTCGCGTTCCTTGATGATGCCTTCGAGCGCGGCTTCGCCCACGCCTTTGACTGCGCCCAGACCATACAGCACGGTTTTGGAATCGGGCACGCTGAAGTGATACAGCGACTGGTTGACGTTGGGCGGCAAGACTTCCAGCTGTTGTTCATGACAGTCTTCGATCAGGAACACCACCTTGTCGGTGTTGTCCATGTCGGCCGATAACACTGCGGCCATAAATTCCGCCGGGTAATGCTGTTTCAGCCACGCGGTTTGGTACGACAACAGGGCATAGGCGGCGGAGTGCGATTTGTTGAAACCGTAACCGGCGAATTTTTCCATCAGGTCGAAAATTTTGGTAGCCAGATTGGCATCGACACCGCGCTTGATGGCACCGTCCGTAAACAGGCTGCGCTGTTTTTCCATCTCTTCGGCCTTTTTCTTGCCCATGGCGCGGCGCAACATGTCCGCGCCGCCGAGGGTGTATCCGGCCAGCACCTGTGCGATTTGCATCACCTGTTCCTGATACAGAATAACCCCGTAAGTCGGGTATAGCACCGGTTCGAGATCGGGGTGAAAATAGTCCACTTGTGAGCGGCCGTGCTTACGATTGATGAAGTCATCGACCATGCCCGACTGCAACGGCCCCGGACGGAACAGCGCCACCAGCGCGATCACGTCTTCAAAACTGTCGGGCTTCAGGCGCGTGATCAGGTCTTTCATGCCGCGCGATTCCAGCTGGAACACGGCAGTGGTATTAGCCGCCTGCAACAATTTGAAGGTGTCGGCATCATTGAGCGGCAGCTTGTCGATGAGCAGATGCGCTTCGCCGCTTTTATCGCGAGCCTTGTTAATGTGCTTCACGGCCCAGTCGATAATAGTGAGCGTGCGCAGGCCAAGAAAGTCAAATTTCACCAGGCCGACCGCTTCAACATCGTCCTTGTCAAACTGGGTGACGATGCTCTGCCCGCCCTCCTCACGGTAGAGCGGGGTAAAGTCGGTGAGCACGGTGGGCGAAATCACCACGCCCCCCGCGTGTTTGCCGGCGTTGCGCGAGAGCCCTTCCAGCGACAGCGCCATGGTGATCAGGTCGTGAACATCTTCTTCGTTATCGTAGGCGGCCTTGAATTCATCCGACTCTTCCAGTGCCCGGCTCAGGGTCATGCCCACTTCAAAAGGCACCAGCTTGGCGATGCGGTCGACGAAACCATAGGGCTGCGCCAGCACCCGGCCAACGTCGCGGATTACCGCTTTGGCGGCCATGGAGCCGTAGGTGATAATTTGCGAGACGCTACGGCGGCCATATTTTTCGGCGACGTAATCGATAACCCGATCACGGCCTTCCATGCAGAAGTCGATATCGAAATCCGGCAGTGATACACGTTCGGGGTTGAGAAAGCGCTCGAACAGTAGATCGAATTGCAGGGGATCGAGGTCGGTGATTTTGAGCGCATAGGCGACCAGCGAACCGGCACCGGAACCACGACCGGGGCCGACCGGAATACCGGTTTCTTTCGACCAGCGGATGAAGTCAGCGACGATCAGGAAGTAACCGGGGAAACCCATGTCGATGATCACTTTGATTTCGGTTTTCAGACGGTCTTCATACTCGGCTACACGCGCGGCATAATCATCGGTGGCCGGATCGAGCAGGTTGCTCAGCCGCCACGCCAGCCCCTCTTCCGAAACACGGGTAAAATAACTTTCAGTGGTCTCCCCTGGCGGCAGCGGGAATTCAGGCAGCACGCTTTTACCCAGTACGGTAACTAGATTGCAGCGTTTGGCAATTTCAACGCTGTTTTCCAGCGCTTCGGGAATATCGGCAAACAGCGCCTGCATCTCTTCACTACTGCGCAGATACTGCTGATTGCTGTAATTTTTGGCGCGGCGCGGGTCGTCCAGAGTGCGGCCACCGTTGATGCAAACGCGGACTTCGTGGGCGTCAAAATCACTCGATTTCAGAAACCGCACATCATTGGTCGCCACCACGGGGGTCTGCGTTTGCAGGGCCAGCTCAACGGCCTCCACGATGTAGATCTCTTCATTCTGGCGACCGGTGCGAATCAGCTCCAGATAGAAACTGTCCGGGAACACCGATTTCCAGTACTCCAGCCGCTGCCGGGCCTGTTCTTTCTGCCCCGAAAGCAGGCAGCGACCAACCTCACCTTCACGCCCGCCGGAAAGCGCAATCAGCCCTTCCGAGAACTCTTCCACCCAGGACGCTTGCACCATCGGCACACCACCGTGCTGGCCGTCGAGATAGCTTCGGGTAATGAGCTGGCTGAGATTGAGGTAGCCTTCACGATTTTTGCACAACAGCACCATGCGAAATGGCAGCCCCTGCTCATCCTCCTCGCGCACCCACAGATCGACCCCGATGATGGGTTTGATGCCCGCCGCCAGCGACGCGCGGGTGAATTTGACCATGGCGAACAGGTTGCTCTGATCGGTGAGCGCCACTGCGGGCATCTGATCGGCAGCCAGCGCCGACATCAACGGCTTAACGCGCACGACACTATCGACCAACGAATATTCGGTATGAACTCTGAGGTGAACAAAAGCCGGCGATTGACCGGTAACTGCTTGTTCCTGCGATGATTCTTCCAATGCCTTACTCACAAAAATGACGGTGTAAGGGACACAAACAGCCCCCGAAATAAGGGTTAAAGTCTACCTGATTCAGGCTGTGATATTGAGGGAAATATTGGAAAAACTTTTCACCGCAAAAGCAAAACATAATGTTTTCACCGCAGAGGCGCAGAGGGCGCACAGAAAAACTAATTCTTAATAGTTTGTGCGAAGCACAAATAAAAACTCTGCGTTCTCTGCGTCCTCTGCGGTGAAAGCTTTTGTTTTTTGCTTTTGCCTTTGCTTTTATACCTTCCCAACCAAACAACGTCTAACCGGCGCGTAGCTGCGGCGGTGCTCTGGGCAAGGGCCGTGTTCGGCCAGGGTGGCCATGTGGGCCTTGGTGGGATAGCCCTTGTGCCGGTCGAAGCCGTAATGCGGGTATTCCATATGCAGCACCTGCATCTGCGCGTCGCGTTCTACTTTGGCGAGGATGGAGGCGGCGCTAATCTCGGCGACGCGAGCATCGCCCTTGATGATCGGTGTCACCGGGCAGCTCAGAACAGGGGCGTGGTTGCCATCAACAAATACATGATCGGGGCTGATCTGCAACTGCTCGACTGACAGCTTCATCGCCAGCAGGCTGGCCTGGAGGATGTTGATGCGATCAATTTCCGCCGGGCTAACGCTGACCACCGCCCAGGCCAGGGCGTGTTGTTTAATCTCGCCGGCCAGCTCTTCGCGGCGTTTGGCGGTGAGTTTCTTGGAGTCGGCCAGCCCGAGGATGCCGTGATCGGCCCCCAGAATTACGGCGGCGGCCACGACATTGCCCACCAGAGGCCCGCGCCCGGCCTCATCGGTGCCCGCGAGCAGGCCGGTGACCACGGGAAGCGCGTCCCACATTGTTTCATCCTGCATTATTCTTGCTCTTCCGGTAGAATTCTCGAATTGTCGCACAACCTGTGCGCCCGCTATCATAAGAAGAAATCACAAGTATGGGCAACCCCAAAACCGTATTTATTGTTGCCGGCGAAGCCTCGGGCGATCTGCACGCGGCGAATCTCAGCAAAGAGCTGCTGCACATTGATGACCGTATCCGCTTGCAGGGCATGGGCGGGCGCAGGATGCGCAAAGCCGGAGTTGAGGTGCTATTCGATGCCTCGAAACTGGCAGTGGTCGGTATCGTCGAGGTGCTATTCAAGTATCGCATGATCAAGGGCGTGCTCAATCAGATTAAAGCACACATAAGGCAGTCGCCGCCGGACTTGCTGATCCTGGTGGATTATCAGGAATTCAATCAGAAACTGGCAGCCTACGCCAAATCATTGGGCATCAGGGTGCTGTTTTATATCGGCCCGCAGGTCTGGGCATGGCGGCCTAAACGCGTTTATAAAATGGCGCGCATCGTTGATCAGATGGCGGTGATTTTCCCCTTTGAAGTCGAACTGTACAAAAAAGCCGATGTGCCGGTGGAATTTACCGGCCACCCGCTGGTGGATGAAATCATCCCCGAAAAAACCGCGCCTGAGGCTCGCAAGGCACTGGCGCTGGAAGAGCAGACCACGATTGGTCTGTTCCCCGGCAGCCGCATGGGCGAGATCGAACGCCTGCTGCCCATCATGCTGGCATCAGCCCGACTGCTGCGAGCCAGACATCCTGAACTACAGTTTGTGCTGCCTCTGGCCAGCAGTGTGCAGCATGAGGATCTGGCTGAATACGGGCCGGAGCTGGCGGCGCTGAAAGTGCATGTCATCGAAAATAATACGCACGATGTCATTCAGGCCTGCGACAGCATCATGGTCGCTTCAGGCACGGCGACGCTGGAAATCGGTTTGATGGGCACGCCCATGGTGATCACCCACAAAGTAGCGGCGCTCTCCTATTTCATCCTCAGCCGACTGGTCAATATCAGCCACATCGGCCTGGTGAATATCGTGCCGGGCCGGGAAATCGTCAAAGAACTTATTCAGCACGAAGCCACGCCCGAAAACCTGACGACGGAAACACTGCGCATTCTGGAAGATAAAAATTATAATCAGAACATGCGCAATGAATTAGCAAAATTACGCGAATTGCTGGGTGCCGGTGGCGGCTCAAAAAATGTCGCCCGCCTCGCCTACTCCATGCTCGAACACAAAAACAATTAACAAAGACCGGGTGACCACTTGAACTTACTGATCAAACCTGTTTTCATCATCGTATTGCTAGGATTTAATATCGGCTGCACCACGCTGGACGGCCCGAAAAATCCTGACGATCCTTTTGAAAGTTTCAACCGCTCGATGTACACCTTTAACGAAACTTTAGATGAATACGCCTTCAAACCCATTGCCAAAGGTTATCAGGCGGTCACTCCGGAACCTGTCGACAGAGGCATCACTAATTTCTTCAGCAATCTGGATGATGTGCTGGTTTTAATCAACGACCTGCTGCAATTGAAAATTGAACGGGCTGCCAGCACCTCCGCGCGCATTGTGTTCAACACCACCTTTGGGCTGCTTGGTTTTATGGATGTCGCCACCGACTTTGGTCTACTTAAACACAATGAGGATTTCGGCCAGACGCTCGGCTATTGGGGTGTCGATAGCGGCCCCTATCTGGTACTGCCTTTCTTCGGTTCCAGCAACATACGTGATGCCATTGGTTCTACTGTCGACACAACCGAATTTGATTTTGTCTATGACGACATGAGCCCGGAAAATGTATACGCACTCTATGCGGTGAATTACATCGACATTCGTGCCGACCTGCTAAAAGCCAAGGACATCGTCGATGAAACCGCGCCCGACCCTTACGCTTTTATTCGCGATGGCTGGATGCAACGCAGAAAGAATCTGATTTACGATGGCAACCCGCCAGAAGAAGATATGGATGATTTATTCGAAGACGACCTGTTTACCGATGACATCGTTCGCTAAACAAGATGCGCGTGAAGCTCAAAAATTACCCGCCCTTTGTTTCAGCTTTGCACTTCTGATACTGGTCACGGGTCTTTCCGGGCAGGCGCACTCCGGCAATGAAAAAGCGTTTGTTGAATTGACCAAATCCAGCTACAGCCGGACGCTGGATGATGTTTATAGTTTCGGCCTGTATTCTGCGGTCAGCGGCAGCAGGAAAACAAAAATTTATGCCGGCATGCAATTCACGGAATTTACCCAGACCATCCCCGGTGAAGACAGCTCCGCGATCAAAGTTCTTATCGGGCAAAGCTTCGGACAAACCTTAGCGCCGTTTTACGAAATCGGTACCGATTTTTATGGCCTGCTTTCACTACTCAATAACAATCTGGAAACCGATAACTGCATTGACAATCAGCAATGCGCGATTGATTTTTATTTCCGCATTGGCCTGAGAATAAAATTGAGCAACAACCTGATGCTCGGCATCTTTCACGAGAACATCGACTTTGGTGATTTCCATACCAGCCTTAGCGGCGAATACCGTTATGTGGGCGGCAGTCTGGGATTTGAATTTTAGCGATTAAAATTTACAAAAACAGCAGCGCGGGAAACACCGCCAGACTGGATTAGTTAATATGCAATGCGTTGTGGACAGGAATCGCCCATAACGTGTCATGATCAGGCGATATTGAAGCGTGCTTTGTACAGTTCCTGCAAACTTCCGGAACGATCTGTGTAATCGACAATGTCGCCGATTTCGATGGCGATTTTTAAATTCGGGGTGTTGTTTTTCAGTGACTCCATCAACACTTCATTGGTGTTGGTTTTGATGTATACCGGCAGGATCGGCAAGCGATTTTTTATCGCGATAATTTGTGAGCCTTCCTTGAACTCGGCCAGCGGTGCTTCGGTTTTGTTGCGTGTGCCTTCAGGAAAAACACTAATAGAGTAACCGTCAGCAACACCGGCCTTGATGTCGCCGAAAAATGCGCTCATCTGCTTTGAATCTCTATCCAGCAATATCGTGCCCGCATTGCGCGTGAACATGCCAAAGAAGAATGAGTTGTAAAGCTCTTTTTTGGCGATCCACAAACTGTTGATGCCGCTGCCTTTGAGTGCGATTTCAATAATAAGGGGATCAATCGCACTGCGATGATTGGATATAATCAGGTACTGCCAGTCTTTTTTCAGTTTTTCTGCGCCTTCAACTTCGACACTAATATTAAGGCGTGACAGCAGTGCTTCTGCATAGGCCAGTCGGAGTCGGGTGGTTTCTTCAGGAGTGTGCTTTTTTCTTAACTTAAAACCATACTTGTTGGTTAAAAAAAGCGCATAGATAGCTTTTTTAATCAGATTAAATGTCAAAAAACGTCGCTCCAAAATGGATTTTATAAAAATATTTTCGAATCATACCAGAATCTAAGCCCACACATTAAGCCATGTTTAGCGCGCTGTATTCGAGCCGCGCATGACGTTAATGACATTAGGCAGCTGTCCGATTTTATCCATGACCCGGGTCAGCTGCTGCAGGTCGTGAATTTCAATGCTGATCGCCATGCGGGCTGTTTGCTCCTTCTTATCCGAGAGGGTGTTCATCGCCAGCACGTTGACTTTTTCACTGGCCAGGGTGGTGATGACATCATTGAGCAAGCCCTGGCGGTCAACCGTGTTAATAATCAGCGTGACTGGATAGGACTCGGCAATTTCTCCGCCCCATTCAACATCAATCAGGCGGGCCCGGTCTTCTTCATTGAGATTGATGATGTTGGCACAGTCCCGACGGTGAATACTGACGCCCTTGCCACGAGTAATGAAACCGATAATCTCATCACCCGGCACCGGTTTACAGCAATTAGCGATAGTGGTTAGCAGGTTATCCACTCCGCGCACATTAATACGGCCGGATGGGCTCTTTTCAAGACTGCGCCGCGCTTTAGGCAGTATCGGAATGACAGCTTCCTGTTCTTCCCCACGTTGCTGTTGAAGCGCTGTTGACAGCTGTATGAGCGACAGATCGCCCCGACCGATGGCAACAAACAGCTCCTCTGCTGAAGGCTGTTTACAGGCTTTCAACAGAGTTTCCATATCGGGGCGAACGCCCTGACGTTTGACTTCACGCTCGTAAAGAGCTTTGCCGTCACTGAGATTTTTATCTCTGTCCTGATGCTTGAACCAGCTACGCACACGGTTACGCGCCCGTGATGTTTTAATATAGCCTAAATGTGGAATTAACCAGTCACGCACCGGCGCGGCTTCTTTGCTGGTGAGAATTTCGACCTGCTCACCGTTTTTCAGCTCGTAGGTCAGCTGGACAATGCGACCGTTAACCTTGGCACCGCGACAGCGGTGTCCGACTTCAGTGTGCACCGCATAGGCGAAATCCACCGGGGTCGCACCCTGGGGCAGATCAATCACCCGGCCTTGCGGGGTGAGTACATAGACCCGGTCATGAAACATTTCCGAACGAAAGCTGTCGAGCAGATCTTCATCGCCGGTCTGCTCCGTATCCAGTAACTTTCTTAAGGAGTTGATGCCCGCCTGCAAGCTGGCATCGGCCTGTTTACCCTCTTTATAACGCCAGTGCGCGGCCACGCCGTGTTCGGCAAACTCGTCCATGGCCGGCGTTCTGATCTGGATTTCAACTGGTTTGCCCTGCGGCTCACGCACTGCGGTATGCAGGGACTGATAACCGTTATCCTTGGGATTGGCGATGTAATCATCGAACTCCTTATCGATATGCCGCCACAGGCCATGCACTATCCCCAGCGTGGTATAACAGTCGGCCAGGCTCTGCACCACAATTCGTACCGCCCTGACGTCAAACAACTCGTCAAAATCACGATGCTTTTCGGTCATCTTTTTCCAGATGCTGTAGATGTGTTTGGGGCGACCATAAACCTCAGCCTTGATGCCGGCAGCCTGGAGCTCCTGCTTCAGCGTCGCCACCACCTGGGTAATAAATTGCTCGCGCTCTTCCCGTTTTTCAGCCAGGTAGGAGGCGATACGCCGGTATGTTTCTGGTTCCAGATATCTGAAGGAGAGGTCTTCCAGCTCCCATTTCAGCTGGCCGATACCCAGGCGATTGGCAATGGGCGCAAAAATATCCAGCGTTTCCCGGGCCACCGCCTGCTGCTGCTCGGGCGAAGCCTGTTTCAACTGACGCAGACGCTGCACCCGATAGGCCAGCTTGATCAGCACCACCCGAACATCTTCCACCATCGACAGCAGCATGCGGCGCAGGCGCTCGGCCTGATCGGGAGTATCATTGATGTCGTAGCTTTTAAAGGCGTGGAGCTGGCAGACGTTTTTGACCATGCTCATGATTTTCGGGCCGAAAATCGATTTGAGATCAGCGGCCTGCGGCGACTCCATCAGCCGGCTGGTGCTCAATAAACTGACAATCAGCGTGATTTCATCGGAGCCCAGCTCGCTCAGAAGAAGCGCGACATCCAGGCTGCTGGGCATGTCTTTGTCGGCGGGCAGATCCCAGACCATTTCGCAAGCTTTACGCAGCAGGGTTTCATCGTCAATGGAATGGGCGATGAGATGGACATATTCATCCATCGAATAGCGCCGGGTAATCTGGCTGTGTTGGCGGGTACTCTGCATGGCGTAATTATGCCATGCAAAGCCGTGAAGCCGGTTGTTTAAACGGCACCGATCTAAAGGGGTTTTTTCTGGCACTCACCACAGCGCCCGTACAAAGTCAGGCTGTGATCGGTCACTTCATAGCCCATTTTCTCGGCAATTTTATCCTGCTGAGCTTCGATAGTCTCATCGAAAAATTCTTCCACCTTGCCACAGATCACGCAGACGATATGGTCGTGATGGCCCGCTCGACTCAGTTCAAACACGGCCTGGCCGCCCTCGAAATGGTGCCGCGTCACCAGACCGGCAGTCTCAAACTGCGTCAACACACGATAGACCGTCGCCAGGCCTACCTCTTCGCCACTTTCTAATAGTGCTCGATAAATATCCTCTGCACTCTGGTGTCTGACCGGTGAATCTTCAAGAAACTCAAGGATTTTCATTCTGGGCAGGGTAATCTTGAGCCCGGCTTTCTTTAAATCATTTGATTCCATGATAATTTTCTACTGATTATGAATGTTAAATACGTTAGTATTCCCAGCCGTTATGCTAAACCACTTCGACCCAAATACCTATGATTAATCGCCCTCGCTTTAGAGCCTTCTTTGTATCAATCCCCTTTTTACTGCTGTTACTGACTTCATGTGCCAGCTGGTTACCCGCGGCTCACCGGCAGGATGTGGTGCAGGGTAATGAAATCAAGCGGGAAATGCTGGACAAACTGCACGTTGGCATGAAGAAGAGTGAAATCACTGCCATCATCGGCAATCCGACTCTCAAAGACCCCTTCCACGCTGACCGCTGGGACTACATCTATCGGCTTGCACCCGGTCGCCAGCCAGCGACGCAATCGCGTTTAACGCTGTATTTTGAGGGCGATACACTGGTTAAAATCGATGCCAGTGAGTACCTCGACCCTGAAGCGGCAGCCGAGGAAGAATAGCCCTGTATTTTTCAGCGCTGCCGCCGTCACCGCCCTTTTTGGTGGCCTTGCCTTCCGCGGCGCGCTTGCGGCGAACCTCTTTCGGGTCGGCAATCAGCGGTCGATAAATCTCCACGCGGTCGCCGTCGCGCAATACCGTGGTCATGGGCGTGACCTTGCCAAAAACACCCACCTTGCTGTTTTCGATATCCAGATCGGGAAAATGCATCATTATCCCCGACTGCACGATCGCCCCGCCCACGGTGGTGCCCTCATCGACATTCACCGGCAAAATTAGCTGTTTTTCGGGTTCGGCATAAGCCACTTCGACATTGGTGGTTTTAGGGCTTGATTCAGTCTCGTTCACCATACACCTCAGTTGCGCGTTGACAGAAAGCATCGACCAGCGAATTGGCGATCTGGGTAAAAATTGGTTTAGCGGCACCCGCCATCAGCGCGCTTTTAAATTCGAATTCCAGCTCGAGGTTAACACGGCAGGCGTTTTCTACCTTAAGCGGCTCGAATAACCAGAAGCCGTGCAGCAGGCTGAACGGCCCCTCTTCCAGCGCTATATCGATACGGCTGTTTTTAGTCAGGCGGTTATGGGTGACAAAGGTTTTGTTGAGTACGCCTTTGGCAATTTCGATAGCGGCGCGCATCTCGGTTTCGGATTCACTCAGTACCGCCGATGAACGGCACCAGGGCAGAAATTTGGCATAGGATTCCACATCATTGACCAGAGCATACATTTCTGCGGGGGAATAATTCACCAGTGCGCTACGTTTTATCGATGACAAAATACAATCCTAGATGATACTAATGGCTTTCAGAAACACTATTATAATGGCAACCGGGGTGACATATCTCAGCAGTATTCGCCAGAGTTTGTAAATCCAGTCGTAGGTTTTTAATTCATCGCGGCTGGAAGACTCGCGCATCAGCCAGGCCGCGAAAATGGCGATGAACAGCCCGCCCAGAGGCAGCATGACATTAAAAGTGAGATTTTCCAACGTGGTGAACAAGGTGTAGTCCTTGAACAGGTAGGGGATGCTCCAGGTTTTATCCGACCAGATATTGAACGAGAAGATGGTGCCCAGCCCCACGAACCAGGCCGCGACGCCTGTCCAGACCGAGGCATGGAGTCGATTCATGCCCTTGTTTTCCGCCAGCCAGGCGACCGCAGGTTCGATCAGTGAGATGGCCGAGGTCCAGGCCGCAAATACCAACAGAATGAAAAAAGTCGTGCCGATGAGAGTGCCCGCTTCCATCTGCCCGAAGGCAATGGGCAGGGTTTTGAAAATCAGGCCGGGGCCAGCGCCGGGCTCCAGACCGTTGGCGAAAACGATGGGGAAAATGGCCAGACCCGCCAGCAGCGCGACAATAGTATCGGCGGCGGCAATAAACATCGTCGCCTGAACAATGGAGGTGCCTTTGGGCAGGTAGGAGCCGTATACCATAATCGCGCCCATGCCCAGGCTGAGGGTGAAAAAGGCATGGCCCATGGCGTCCAGAATGCCTTCATTAGTAATCTCGCCAGGGGTGAACATGAAACTGACCCCTTGCATAAAATGGCCGGTGGTCATGGCGTAGCCGACGATCAGCAGCAACAGGGCGAATAAAGCCGGCATCAGGAAGCGAATCGCCACCTCCAGCCCGTGCTTCACGCCGCGCGCGACCACAATCATGGTCATCGCCATAAAAATGGTATGCCAGGCCAGCAATTTTTCCGGATCGGAGACCAGATCGGCAAATATTCTGCTCACCCCCTCAGCCTAAGCGCCCACAAAAACGCCGCTGGCGGTACGAAAAATATAGGACATCGCCCAACCGGCAATGACACTGTAATAGGAGAGAATCAGGAAACCGGCAACCATGCCCATCCGGCCCAGCCAGATCCAGTTAACGTTGCGCTTCTCCTCTTCGGCAAGGGTTTTCATGGTGTTAATCGGACTCTGCCGGCCGCGACGGCCCAGCATGACCTCGGCCATCATCACGGGAATACCGATCAGGGCGATACAAAGCAGATACACCAGCACAAAAGTGCCGCCGCCGTTCTCACCGGTGATATAGGGGAATTTCCAGATGTTACCCAGGCCCACGGCTGAGCCGGTGGCCGCCAGAATAAACATCAATCGTGTCGACCACTGTCCGTGTATAGATTTCCGTTCACTTGTCATTATTATTACCTGCTACAGAAAAACGTGTGCTGAGATTATACAATCATACCGGCAATGGCAAAGTCTGCTGTG
>JAQICG010000362.1 GCA_027858635.1 Gammaproteobacteria bacterium
CCTGAAAGATGCACGTTTTTACCGATCTGTGCGCATGAGCCGACGGTGGCCCAGGTGTCGACCATGGTGCCGGTGTCGACGTAGGCGCCGATGTTTACGTAAGACGGCATCAGCACCACGCCGGGTGCGATGTAGGAGCCGATGCGTGCGGTGGCTGGGGGCACGACGCGTACGCCGGATTCACGGAAATCGCGGATGTTGTGATTGGCGAATTTGGAATCCACTTTGTCGTAGTAGTTGGTGAAGCCGCCCTTGATGAATTCGTTATCGTTGATGCGGAAGGAAAGTAGCACGGCTTTTTTCAGCCATTCATTCACCACCCAGTCACCGTCTTTCTTTTCGGCAACGCGCGCCTTGCCGGAGTCGAGCAGGGCGATGCATTCGTTGACCGCGTCGGTGACATGGGTTTCGGCATTGCGCGGGGTGATATCGGCTCTGCGTTCAAAAGCTTCTTCAATAATGTTTTTCAATTCGTTCATCGGGTTCTCCAAAATTATAGTGTTTCGATAAATTGTTTAATTCGGTTGGCGGCGTCAATGCACTCGTCGAGCGGCGCGACCAGTGCCATGCGGATGTGCTGACTGCCAGGATTCTGGCCATCGACCGTGCGCGATAAATAACTGCCGGGCAGGACGGTGACATTTTTCTGATCAAACAGTCGCCGGGCTAAATCAGCATCGTCCATGTCGATGTGCAGCCATAGATAAAAACCGGCCTCGGGTTTTTGCACGGCGTAAACCGGGCTGAGTATCGCCAGCACGGCGTCAAATTTCTGCTGATAAAGCCGACGGTTTTCCACCACGTGATCTTCATCATTCCACGCGGCGATGCTGGCCATTTGCGTCACCGGCGGCATGGCGCAGCCGTGATAGGTGCGATAGAGCAGAAAGGCTTTCATCACTTCGGCGTCGCCGGCGACAAAACCCGAGCGCATGCCGGGCAGGTTGGAGCGCTTCGATAAACTATGAAACACCACGCAGTTTTTGAAATTACCGTGGGCGCTGTTTACCGCCGCCTGCAACAGGCCCGGTGGTCTGGCGCCATCAAAATAAATTTCGGAATAACATTCGTCAGAGGCGATGATGAAATCGTATTGTTTTGCTTTCTCGATCAGTTTGACCAGCTCGGCTTCGGCAATGATCGCGCCGGTCGGATTGCCCGGTGTGCAGACATAAATCAGCTGGCAGCGCCGCCAGATCTCTTCAGGAATGGCATCAAAATCGGGCTGATAGTTGTGCTCGCGGGTGGTGCCGTAAAAATAGGGCGTGGCACCCGCCAGCAGGGCAGCACCTTCGTAAATCTGGTAGAACGGGTTGGGCATCAGCACCAGCGCCTCATCACCGCGGGCAACCACGGTCTGGGCGAAGGCGAACAACGCCTCGCGCGTACCGTTTACCGGCAGGATGTGCTGCTCGGCATCAATCGCGCCCGCAGGCAGGTCAAGACGCTGCTGTAGCCAGTGGGCAATCGCCTGGCGCAATTCGGGCATGCCTTTGGTGAGCGGATAGCTGCTGGTCAGGGCCAGGCATTCGCGTAGGGGCTTCAAGGCAACTTCAGGCGAAGGGTGTTTGGGTTCGCCGATGGAGAGCGCGATGTGGGCTAAATCCTGAGGGGGGGTGCAACCGGCCTTCAACGCGGCCAGCTTCTCGAAGGGGTAGGGCTGTAGCTTGGAAAGGTCAGGATTCATAGAGGCGCGTTTATTGTAATTATGATGCGATGACGTTGTAATTAGGTGGCTATAACCGAGTAAAATCTGTGCTTCGAGCGGCGCATAGTATAACCTAAAGCGCACCATCAAGCAGGAGAACCGCGCCTTGAGCGAAAATCTGATCACCGCCATCCATCACGCCAGTTTCATCGTCGCGCATACCGAACGCGCGCTGACATTTTATTGCGGTGTGCTGGGGCTGAAGCAGGATCACAGCCGCCCTGATCTGGGTTATGCCGGCGCGTGGTTGCAGGTCGGCGACGGCCAGATTCATCTGCTCGAGCTGCCTAATCCCGATCCTGTCGACAACCGACCCGCGCATGGCGGACGTGATCGCCATCTGGCCATGACCGTCACCGATCTGGCTCGAATTCAGAGCCTGCTCGAGCAGGCCGGTATCGATTTCACCGTGAGCAAATCGGGTCGGCGTGCGCTGTTCTGCCGCGATTATGACGGTAATGGCATTGAGCTGATCGAAAGTGTGGTCTGAGTGTGGACGCTGAAGTTAAAAAATGCGTTTACACAAATGTGCTTTCCAACATGCGACTAGATAACTTCCTCTGAGATAATTTTCTGAGTTTTGCTTCTCTGGGCCTGTCCGCCCCCATTGTCGAAGTTGTCACCGCGCAGGGCTACAAAACGCCCACGCCCGTGCAGATTCAGGCCATCCCGGCCATCATCAAGGGCCGCGATGTGATGGCGGCGGCGCAGACCGGCACCGGCAAAACCGCGGGCTTCACCCTGCCTATACTGGAGCAGCTGTGCAAAGGCCGGGGCGCTCAGGCCAATCAGGTGCGCGCGCTTATCCTGACGCCGACCCGTGAGCTGGCCGCGCAGGTGGGTGACAGTGTGGCCATCTACGGCAAAAACCTGCCGCTGCGTTCCGCCGTGGTTTATGGCGGGGTGAAAATAAATCCGCAGATGATGAAATTGCGCCGCGGTGTTGATGTGCTGGTGGCGACACCGGGGCGTCTGCTGGATCTGCACAGCCAGAACGCGGTGAAGTTTGAGCAGCTGGAAGTGCTGGTGCTGGACGAAGCCGACCGCATGCTGGACATGGGGTTTAGCGACGAGCTTAAAAAAATTCTGGCGCTGCTGCCGCGCCAGCGTCAGAACCTGATGTTCTCCGCCACCTTTTCCGACGAGATTCGAAAGCTGGCCAAAAGCATCGTACACAATCCTGTTGAGATTTCGGTCAACCCGCGCAACACCACCGCCACCACGGTCGAGCAGTGGTTGACTCCGGTGGATAAGAAGAAAAAACCGGCGCTGCTCACGCAGCTCATCAAAGACAATGACTGGCAGCAGGTGCTGGTGTTCGTCAGAACCAAAAACGGTGCCGACCGCCTGACCCGCCATCTGGAAAGCGAAGGCATTAACGCCGCCGCCATTCATGGCGACAAAAGCCAGGGCGCACGCACCCGCGCACTGGCCGAATTCAAAAAGGGCGCGATCCGGGTGTTAGTCGCCACCGACCTTGCCGCGCGCGGTTTAGATATTGACCAGCTGCCACAGGTGGTCAATTTCGATCTACCCGACGTCGCCAACGATTACATACACCGCATCGGCCGCACCGGCCGCGCTGGCGCCAGAGGCCGGGCCATCTCACTGGTCTGCGCCGATGAGATCGATCAGCTAAAAGCAATCGAGCGCCTGATCAAGCAGCTGTGAACGCGTAAATTGATCGATGGTTTTGAACCGCTGCACGATGTCCCGACCTCGCACCTGGACACCCGCCCCATCAAACCCAAAAAACCAAAGAAACCCAGACAGGCGAAAACAGCGCGCGGCGAAGCGCAGAACACCGCTGTAAAAACGCAGAGCCCTAAAC
>JAQICG010000123.1 GCA_027858635.1 Gammaproteobacteria bacterium
AGCCAATGCTGGGGTAGAACACGGCACGCGACATTGAACTCGCTAATGTCGCTGCGGAAAAGATATGAGGCTATGAAGAGTGCGAACAGACCGGTTCATCGGTAGCCGTACTTATTCCAGCAAGATTCAAAAATCACAGTGAAATGGTCCAGACATACATGGCTCAGCCGGAATATCGCTCTATGAGCGAGAGCTCACATATTTTCGGCTTGCATAAAGCGGGTGGTGAAATTCCGGTTAAGATTTCACTGTCGCCACTGGAATCCATAAACGGTGTAAAAGCACTCGCCGTTATCCACGATCTGACGCAGGAGCGATATTATCAGGATGAGCTGCGCAAGCTGGCAATGGTCGCTGAAAGCACCAACAATCTGGTCATGGTGACCGATAAGGAACGCAACATCGAGTGGGTGAATAAGGCGTTTGAAACAGTGACCGGTTATAGCAGCGAAGAAGCTATAGGTAAGCGCCCCGGCGCGCTGTTGCAGGGCAAGGACACCGATCCGAAAACAATAGCGACTATGGAGCGTGCTATACAGGCGGGTGAAGCAGTTCGGGTCGAAACCATTAATTATCGTAAAGATGGTCAGCCGTTCTGGGTCGATATTGATACACACCCTGTTTATGGTGATGAAGGTATCGAACACTTTGTTTCCATTGCTACTGATGTGACTCAGCGGCATTTTATGGAAGACGAGTTGCGCAGAGCTAGAGATGAGTTGGAAGAGCAGGTTAAAGAACGCACCAGGGAACTGACTCGGGCTTTAGAAGAGGCAGATGCTGCAGTACATGCAAAATCAGCTTTTCTGGCAATGATGAGTCACGAGATTCGTACTCCCATTCATGGAATCGTCGGCATGGTAGAGTTATTGCGTAGCAGCTCTATGAAACCGAAACAGCTTAATATGCTCAATGTGATCAGAGAGTCATCATTAACTCTACAGCGCATTATCGATGATATTCTGGACTACTCAAAAATTCAAGCCAACAAACTGAGCCTTGAGCAGGCGTCCATCAATCTGGAACACCTGGTCATGAATGTCTGTGAAACACTCGTATCGACTGCTGATATGCAGTCGATTTTTCTTGCTGTTCATCTGGATGACAGCTTGCCGGAAAAAATTCTGGGCGATCCGGTGCGTATCAGGCAGGTTCTTTACAATCTTGTTAGTAATGCCATCAAATTCTCCGAACCATCAAGCATCATTAATATCGATGTTGTTGTCAGGGATGCCGATGATCAGCATGTAGCAATTGATATGATTGTGAAAGATACCGGTATTGGCATGAGCGCGGATATTGTTGAGCAGCTATTTACGCCCTTTAACCAGGGGGATATCACCACCACGCGTCAATATGGTGGAACCGGATTGGGGCTGTCGATCTGTCAGCGGCTGGTTACACTGATGGGCGGCAGCATCGAGGTAGAAAGTCGTCCGGGCGCTGGCAGCACTTTCCGGGCCATGCTCCAGTTCCCGTTAGAGCTGGCAGCTTCTGCACAGGTGCCCGACCTGAGCGGGGTACAGGCGTTACTGGTTTGTGCCTCAGCAATGCAGGGAACAGCCTTGATCGACCTCCTGCAAGAGTACATTACTGACGCGGGTGCAACTACCGATGGTATGCGTGGGGAGGCCGAAGTTGTTGTACAGGCGGTGCATGACATGGCGCAGTGCAGGAAACCGTATGATGTGGTAGTGCTTTGTCAGCGCGCCGGTGTGGGCCATTATTATGAAATCTATCAGGCCTTGTCTGCGATGCCTGAGGTTGAGCGACCAAAAATGGTGATGCTGGTGCCGCAAAACGATGATAACACCTATGCGGATGATGCCGTGGTGGATGCAAACCCGCTTAATATCAATGACTTGTTGCGATGTATGGCCGTGCAGGCAGGCAGGATGAGTCCGGATGCTACTTCCTGTTGCCGAAGAGGGGGAGAGACCGGAACCGAACTGGAGACAGCCGCTGCATCTTCGCCACAGGTGGAGGCCGGCGCTGTTGGAGCCAGGACAGGGTTGATTCTGGTGGTCGAGGATAACGAAATTAACCAGCAGGTGATCACGATGCAGTTATCCGCGCTGGGCTACGAAGTCATGCTCGCTGCCAATGGTCGCGAAGCGC
>JAQICG010000305.1 GCA_027858635.1 Gammaproteobacteria bacterium
CTGTACGAAATTCACTGCGTAATGTTGTACGATGTTGCGTGCAGCAAGCTTGATGAAACGCAAGTCAGGGTGATATCAGTAGAGTGGTGGACAATGTTATTATCCGGTTTAAAAACAAGAGCCCGATTATGGAACTCACTGCGCGCGAATTACTGACTCATTTATTCCAGACGGCTCTCGACGAAGTCGATGGCCGCCACCGGGTGCAATTATGGTGTCGTGATAATAATGCCCAATTCGAGTATTGTGTTGCCGTCGGCAAGGCGGCGCCGGCGATGTTGCAGGGTGTGCTGGATTGTCAGAACAGTCTCAAGCAGGCTTTGTTGATCTGTCCGCCCGCACAGTGTTCGCGAGCGCTGCGCAAAGACAAACGCATTACTGTTGTCGAGTCATCGCATCCGGTGCCTGATCAATCCAGCCTGGATGCGGGTGAGTCCCTGCTGCGTTTTCTGGCGAGCATTCCGCAGGGTGAGAAACTGCTGGTGCTGATTTCCGGCGGCACTTCGAGTCTGGTTGAGGTGCCGGTGGCGGGTTTGTCGCTGGCGCAGTTGCAGCAGGTCAATCGGCATCTGCTGGCATCGGGAAAAAATATTGCGCAGATGAACGCCTGGCGCAAACAGTTTTCGCAGATCAAGGGCGGTGGCCTGCTCGATTACGTGCAGGCGGAAAACTGCGTGCAGTTACTGATATCCGATGTGCAGAACGATGAGGCGGCGGTGATCGGTTCGGGTCTGCTGGTCGCCAGTGATAATCAGGCACTGGATGATGATGTTTTTCTGCATGAATTACTCAGCAGCCTGCCATCAAAATCTAAAATAGATACTCAATCCATTTCCGTTGAAACGCATATCATCGCCACACAACAACAGGCGATGCAGGCGCTGTGCGAGGAAGCTGAACAGATGGGTGTGGCTTGTTATCGCCATGATGAGTTTCTGTGCGGTGAGGCGAGTGAGGAGGGTGTCAGGATTGCGCAGTGGTTGCTGTCCGCGCCTGCGGGCGTGCATATCTGGGGCGGTGAAACCACAGTGACACTGCCCGAGCAGCCGGGTATCGGTGGCCGCAATCAGCAGTTCGCACTGGCGGCAGCGCAGGTGCTGGATGGTTACCATGATATATCACTGCTGGCCGCGGGCACCGATGGCATTGACGGCAACACCCCCTGCGCGGGTGCAGTGGTCTATGGTTCGACTTTGCAGGCGGCACAGAAACTGGGTATGGATGTAGCGCAGGCTTTACGTGATGCAGATGCCGGTAAAGTATTAATGGCGACTGAATACTGGCTAAAAACCGGGCCGACTAACACCAACGTGATGGATCTGGTGATTGCATATAAAAGACAATGAAAAGATAAAAACTTTTTCACCGCAGAGGTCGCAGAGAACGCGGAGAACGCGGAGAAAACCTTTTTTAGTTATTTGTGCGAAGCACAAAATAAAAACTCTGCGTTCTTTGCGACCTCTGCGGTGAAAGCCTTAGTTTTTAAAGTTTATCGTTTATGCCAGTTCACACGCAAAGCTTCCAGTACTTTATTGCTGTATTTGCGCGAGCCGGCGCTGCCGTTGTAGCGGGCCAGTGCTTTGTGCAGGTCGTTTTTTTCCATGTCCATGTAATACCTGAGAATGGTGCAGCCCATGCGCAGGTTGGTGTTGATGTTGACCAGGTTATCGTCGGGGCGGCCGATCTCTTTTAACCAGAATGGCATCACCTGCATCAGTCCCTGAGCACCCGCGGTCGAGATGGCGAAGTGATCAAAATGACTTTCGATCTCGATGACCGCGAGTACCAGTTCGGGCACCAGGTTGGCGCGGCTGGCTTCGCGGTGAATGCCGCGCAATAAGGTCAGGCGTTGCTGTTCATCGTCGACGAATTTCTTCAGGCGACTGGACATGTCCACCAGCCAAACTTCGGCATCGAAACGGTTTTCAAAACTGTCGGCGGATTCAATCGCTTCAGTTAATAATTTGCGCAGTTCGGGGTCGTGGGCAGCGGCGGGGGTGCTGACGTTGGCCAGCGCTGTGGGGCTACACAGTACGGCCAGCATCAAAACGGTTCTGGACAGGGCTGAATTTATAATCGGACGCATCTCCCCGAGTATAGATTAAGAAAGCTGAAATTATTTTGCAAACAGCCCATTCAGGTGCGCGCCGATTTCGGCCAGCGGCATGTCCTGACTGTCGGCATCGGTGCGTGCTTTATATTCCACCGTACCCTCGGCCAGGCCGCGATCACCGATCACCACGCGGTGGGGGATGCCGATCAGATCAAGGTTGGCGAGCATTTCGCCGAGTCGGGCCTTTTGATCGTAGAGCAGCACTTCCAGTCCGGCGGCGGTGAGTTCATCGTGGAGTTTGATGGCGGCCTCGCGCACCTCGTCCGATTTCTGGAAATTGATCGGGGCGATAGCGACATCAAAAGGTGCAATGCTCTGCGGCCAGATAATGCCGTTGTCGTCGTGATTCTGTTCGATGGCAGCGGCGACCACGCGGGTGACGCCGATGCCGTAACAGCCCATGGTCATGGTCACGCTCTTGCCGTTTTCATCCAGCACTTTGGCGTTCAGGGCGGCGGAATACTTATCGCCCAGCTGGAAGATATGGCCGACTTCGATGCCACGAACGATGGACAACGTGCCCTTGCCATCGGGGCTGATATCGCCATCGACCACATTGCGAAGATCGGTAGCGGCAGGCAGTGGCAGGTCACGTTCCCAGTTGACGCCGGTGAGGTGCTTGCCATTGGCGTTGGCGCCACAGACAAAATCAGCGAGTTGCAGCGCGGCGTAATCGGCGATCACGGTAATGTTCAGACCGAGCGGGCCAATCGACCCCGGCTCGCAACCGGCGACGGCTTTTACCTGCTCTTCGCTGGCAAAACATAACGGCGAGGCGACGGCGGGCTGATGCTCAGCCTTGATTTCGTTGAGTTCGTGATCGCCGCGCAATACCAGTGCGACCACGCTGTCTTTTTCGCTGCCGGCCACCAGCAGGGTTTTCACGCATTGCGCGGCATCGACATGCAAAAATTTGGAAACGTCTTCGATGCTGTGCTGGTTAGGGGTTTCAACCGTTTGCCTTTCACTGCGTGCTGCCGGGCGTGGCTCGGTAGTGGCTATGGTTTCAGCTTTTTCTATATTGGCGGCGTAATCGCTTTCGCTGGAAACCGCGAGGGCGTCCTCGCCGGAATCGGCCAGCACGTGAAATTCGTGTGAGCTGTTGCCGCCGATGGCACCGCTGTCGGCCATCACCGCGCGGAATTTCAAATTCAGGCGAGTGAAAATGTCGCTGTAGGTCTGGTACATCACTTCGTAGGTTTGCTGCAACGAGGGCTGATCGATGTGGAAGGAGTAGGCGTCTTTCATCAGAAACTCGCGCGAGCGCATCACGCCGAAACGGGGGCGCACTTCATCGCGGAATTTGGTCTGAATCTGATAGTAATTGACCGGCAGCTGATTGTAGCTGTTGAGCTCGCGCCGGGCCAGATCGGTAATGATCTCTTCGTGCGTCGGCCCGTAACAGAATTCACGGCCATGGCGATCGTTAAAGCGCAGCAGCTCCGGGCCGTACTGTTCCCAGCGACCCGATTCCTGCCACAGCTCGGCGGGCTGCACGGTCGGCATCAACACTTCCAGGCCATCGCTTTTGTTCATCTCCTCGCGCACGATGTTCTCCACCTTGCGCAGCACGCGCACCCCCAGCGGCAGCCAGCTGTATAAGCCGGAGGCCAGGCGGCGAATCAGGCCGGCGCGCAGCATCAGGCGATGGCTGGTAATTTCGGCATCGGCAGGAATCTCTTTAAGTGTGGTAATCGGAAATTTTGATAAGTACATGGGAATGGTTGGCTCAACTGGCTATCGTGAGCTCGCATTCTACGAGGGCAGGGGGTTTGAGTACAGTCAGTATTGGTGATTTCCGTAATAAATACAGCTGCTTCATAGCCGGCGCTGAGCTGATCGGGAGTCGCTCTCAGAGCTTCAGCGCATTGTTGCGCGAATGGATTTTGCGCGACTGGGCGGTGAAAAAAATCGTCTAAAAAGTGCCGCCATTCCAGCCCCACATATGCCGGGCAGGGTTGCTGAACTCTATATAAATTCGTGAAGGTGGTACGTCCAGCTTGTTCTGGATAAAGCCGCAGAGATGCGCGGAATAATCACCGGTCTTCGATTCCTCCAAACCCAGGCTTTGGAGTTTGATGTGGACGGCAGCCTCTTCACTGCCGCCAAACAGCAGAGGCGTGTCGGCATTAATGATTACCATGACATAGCTCTCGGGCTTACCGAGCATGCCGGCGATAATTCGGGAGGCATCTTTGGCGAGGGCGGTGCTGTCCTGGATGCTGACGTTGGTGGTGATCTGTAATAAGGGCATTTTCTGATTCTCGTTTTCAGGCGCGGACTATTTGCAGTATTGATTGATGTTGGCCCGGATTTTATTCAGGCGCTGATTGCGATCAGTAGCGCTCAGTTTTCGCACTTCACCGTTGGCGCCTTTTTCGTGGATGTCTGCGGTTTTTTCAACGGTTTTAAGTCGAGCGCGCTCGCTTTTGCAGTAGGCGTCGCGTTCCTGTCGGGCTTTGTCATCATCACTGAGCTCAGCGCCGGCGGTCTCTTCTTCAGCATCGTCGGGGCGCGTGGCGGGCTTAGACTCGTTGAGTTGCACAACCTCGGCCGATGCGTCTTGCGGACGCTGACTGCCGTAGTGGATTTTCCCATTGTCATCCACCCACTTGTAAACCCCGGTGGCGAAGACTGCGGGTGCGAGCATGAAAGCCAGCATCAACGAGGCCAGTAGCTTCAGGTAGCGATGGCGTTCAGTAATATTATGGATAGAGGCTTCGGTAAATTTTTTCATGGTTTTTCGCGCTGCATGGATGTTAGTATAAGTAAAATTTATTGGGTCAATAGAGTTTTATTTCTAGTTATGGCAGATCGTAGATTAAAAATATTTCATACTGTTGCCCGGCTGCTTAATTTTACCAAAGCGGCTGAGGAATTGTACATGACACAACCCGCCGTGACTTTCCAGATCAGGCAGCTTGAAGAGCAGTTTAACACCCGTTTATTCGACCGCACGCATAATAAGGTAACGTTAACCGATGTCGGCCGTGAGGTATATGAGTATGCTGACCGGATTCTCATGCTGTACGAGGACATGACGCGCAGCATCACCGATATGACCGGTGACGTCAGTGGTCGTATCGCGCTGGGTGCAAGCACCACCATCGCCGAGTATATGCTGCCGCCGTTGATTGGCGAGTTCAAAGTCAAATACCCCGACGTGATGATCAGTCTGAAAGAGGCTAATACCGAGGACATTGTTTCCATGGTGGAGAACAATGTCATTGACCTTGGCATTGTCGAAGGCTACGTCACCAATAAAAATCTGGTGGTTGAGGAGTGCAAGATGGATCAGCTGGTGGTGATTATGCCGAATAATCATCCGCTGGCGAATAAAAAGGAGGTGCATGTGAAGGAAATTGTGGCGCACCCGTTTATCGGTCGCGAGCTCGGTTCGGGAACTCAGGAGGTGATCACCAAATACATCGAGCAGCATGGCGATCATGATCTGCTCGACGTCTGTTTTGAACTGAGCAGCCCTGAGGCCATTAAAGGTGCGGTTGAAGTAGGCATGGGCATTTCCATTATTTCCAAAGCCACCATTCTGAAAGAGCTGCGTCTGGGTTCACTGACCGCGGTTAATTTATCGCCCAGGCTGGAACGGCCTTTTACCTTCGTGCGCCAGCGCTATAAATTCAAATCGCGTGCCGCTGATGAATTGCTGAGTTTTGCCCAGGAGTACTGCAAGAAGGGTTAATAATTTACGGTGCGCATTGATGCCGTGATGGCGTTAAAGCATTTAAGTGTGAATAATATTATGAGTCGTGATACAGAAAATCTGATCAAAATTTTTGAGACCCTGGATGCCGAGCGACAGAAAAGTCTACTGGAGTTCGCCGGGTTTTTGCAGTCCAAAGGTAATCTGGTGGCAAAAGAGGTAGCAGAGCCGATTGAGAGTCCAAGGCCGGATAACGAGACGGTGGTCGGTGCGATCAAGCGTCTGAAATCATCCTACCCGATGATCGATAGCATGAAAGTGTTCTCCTCCGCTTCGGAATTGATGACTGAACATATGATAAAAGGTCGGGATGCCGATGAGGTGATTGATGAAATGGAAAGGATTTTTGAGGATTTTTATGCAGAAATAATCAAGGATATGAAATGTTAGAAATTCTCAAGGCCTGGTACCATAAAAACTTTTCCGATCCGCAGGCGGTTATTCTGGCGCTGGTTATTCTATCCGGAATCGCGGTTATCTTTTTTCTGGGCAATGCTTTGACACCGGTGCTGGCGGGGATTGTTATTGCCTATGTGCTGGAAGGGCTGGTGGGCAAGATATGTCGTTTGGGCGTGCCGCGATCGCTGTCTGTCATTATCAGCTTCAGCCTTTTTGTTGCATCGATAGTATTGCTGCTGTTTGGGCTGATACCGCTGGTGTCCCGACAGATCTCACAGTTAATTACCAATCTTCCCGCTATTCTCAATAAAGTTCAGCAATTGGTGGTGCTGCTGCCTGAGAAATATCCAGCGCTGGGCATCGATAATCTTAAAGAGATGGTCTCTAGTATAAATGCAGAACTGGTAAGCCTTGGACAAACGCTATTGTCGGCATCGCTGTCCTCGGTTATTGATGTTTTTACATTGGCGGTGTTTTTTGTAGTGGTGCCATTGCTGGTGTTTTTTCTGCTCAGAGATAAAGGAAAGATTCTCCATTGGTTACAGCGGTTTTTGCCTGAAGGTCGTGGGCTGGCCTATGAAGTCTGGCGCGACATCGATGTCAAGATGGGTAATTATATTCGCGGTAAACTGGTGGAAATTTTAATTGTTGGTGCAGTGACATACATCACCTTTAAGATCATGGGGCTGAATTACGCGGCAACACTCAGTCTGTTTGTCGGCCTGTCCGTAATCATTCCCTATGTCGGTGCACTGGCTGTGACCTTTCCGATCGCGCTGATTGCATGGTTTCAGTGGGGCGCCAGCAGTGAGTTTGTTTACATAATCGTTATTTATATGATTATTCAGTTTATCGATGGCAACATTCTGGTGCCGCTGCTCTTCTCTGAGGTCGTGAACATGCATCCTGCGGCGATCATTATCGCAGTGCTGGTGTTTGGTAATTTATGGGGTTTTTGGGGCGTGTTTTTTGCCATTCCTCTGGCAACTTTGATTCAGTCAGTATTGAACGCCTGGCCGGCGTTGCAGGCGCATAAAAGCACTGGCTGAAGCATTAAGCTGTACTGGCTTGATTCTATCTTGCTTATTAAGTGAAAAAAGCCTGTTCACCGCAGAGGTCGCAGAGAATGCAGAGGAGATCAGGGTTGATTAAAGCATAGGAAATCGTTTGGCGGAATGTTCACCGCGTTATGTAACTGCGCAGCTTGAATAAAAACCTGAATCCGTGGTTTAAACGTGGATGCATGGTGCAAGATATTGGTTTCACAGGGGTTTCAAAAAATCTGAGCTTCACCCATAGGT
>JAQICG010000298.1 GCA_027858635.1 Gammaproteobacteria bacterium
CATTCTCAACGTTGGAGGTTCCGCGTACGGCAATAATCTGGGTTTTGGCAACATCATCGGTGACCAGGAAATATGAAACCTCAATTTCAGGGATGTTGCTGTAATGAGAGAGCCGGTATATTTTTAATGCACTGAGCGTGCGAAATTTTGGCAGCGGCTGGTAGGCGGCATTGGCCAAAGTGGCAAACTCCTTAATTTCAGAAAAATTTATCGCCGACTGACCCGGCTGCGCAGCCGCCATGGCCTTAGCGGCAACACAGCTGACCAGGACAATAACGGCGACGTTGGTGTAATGCAATAACAGCTTAACTCGCATACTACATACCTAAAGAACAAACGCGGAAAAAAATCCTGACTGGCAGGAGAGAAATATTATTTATTATGAATAACTAACAGGACTAATTAAGACCTGAATCCGTGGCTTATCCACGGATTCAGGTAAGAGATTGCACAGAACTGCTACAATATATTTTACCCTGGCCGGCCGCTGTTTTCTCCAGATGTTTACAGCTACGCCAGTCTGGCATAGTTTTTATCTCTAGAGTGTCCCGGCCCAGATGAATCAGATAAAAATTTTTGATCATGCGGGAGGAAGAGGCATGATCAAATTCGGAGAAGCTGAGATCACTTTGCAGGCAACGGCTTGCGATAATCGGGATATTTGCGGAGGAAAAAATATTTTCCACCATCGATTCTTTTTGCCGGCATTGCTCGATCGAATCGGTATTTACAAACGAAGCATTGACATCACCGGCGCCATTTTGTGTGAGCACTATAAGCAGAAAAAATGTTTTCACTGGTACGACCTGTTGCTAAATAGAAACTTGACTTCATTCACTTCACGCCTTTATCCATGAAGAAGCGACTGCACCGCTGTTGGTGCCGTTAATGTAATTGACCAGCCATTATGCGAGAAAGTTCATGGCATTATTCATAGCAGTTTCAGTTTGCACTCAAATTCTTCACCGGTGGAATACTTCACCGCGGTCTATTAAAAAACTGCATGACTACCATCTGGCCTTAGCTTATTAGACCATGAAACATTAAGCCGTAATAGTTGGCGCCGCAGATCGTTCCTTTTCAGTCCACAACTACAGGCTTTAGCCATTATTTCTCATATCAGCCGAAAGTTATTTTAAAACCTCTAATTATAATTAGGTTCATGCTAAGCTCCAGTCACCAAACGATAATATTATTTTGCAACAGCTTGATTAAAAACGAATTAATTTAGAGCATGAATACCGGCATTAAATAAATATTCTTGTTTAACTTTCCTGACTGCTTCAAACTGCAGATGCTTATGATATACGACAAAATAAAAATAACAGCAGCCTGGCTGATTTTAGGCCCTGTGCTGGCTTTCCTGTTTTCTCTTGCCAGCTGGTATGGTTTTAAGCAACTGCTACCATCAGACAAGATTCTCGATATGGAAACAATGATAATCACTTACCCTCTGGGGCTGCTGATGTCGCTGCTAACCCCCTGGGGATGGCTTATGTATGGTGGCTTACTGCTCATTTATTCCCAAAAGCTACGAATGGGTATTTCATGCACTGTTGCCGGTGCATTATTGCTTGGCGGCTTCTGGCCAATATGGTCTACAGCTATGATATCCGCTTAATTATTTACACTCTGATAATCTTATGATTTATAGACCCTGATAAGAAAGTTCAACGAATCCCTATGTTCATGAACACTCAACCCTGCCGAAGTTACCTGGTGTGTATTGTCGTAATATCATGCCTTCTATTCGGAACGGCGGACGCAAACACCTTCACTAAAAACAACCCGGTAGCGGAAGCTACGCCTTTTGCTCTGCAATTTTTCCCCGCTGCTGACAATTTGGGGCCATTTGAGGGGGAACCTGAATCAGCAACGGTTTATCAGGATGAACGTTTGCTGGGTTATGTGTTTTTCACTGATCATGTCATGCCCATACCGGCCTATTCGGGCAAACCGATTCATACTCTGGTCGGTTTTGATTTAAGCGGGAAAATCACCGGTGTTGAAATTGTCAAACATCAGGAGCCGATTTTACTGGCTGGCGTTTCCGAACAGGATCTGTCAGATTTCAAAAACCAGTATTTGGGCCTGAATGCCGGTAACCGTGTCCAGCTGGGTGGCAGTGGACGTGAAGGCTACGTTACTCTGGACGGCATATCCGGCGCCACCATTACCGCTATGGTGCTGAACGCCACCATCATGAAGCCGTTACGGGAAATCGCCATATCACGTGGATTGATCGGGGAGGGAGCCACGCAGCACGCGGTCGATCTTGAAGCAGAGGAGCCTATCTGGGTTTATGCCTGGCGCGATAAAACGTTCCAGATCAGCGTGCTGTTAATGGGACTGTCCTTGCTGCTTTTCATTCTTATTTTCCAGGACTGGCTGGCTCATCATCCATCACTGCTCATATATTTGCGTTACGGCTATCTGGTTTATACCGTCATTTTTATCGGCTGGTATTCTCTCGCACAGCTTTCCATCGTCAATGTACTGACTTTTACCAGTTCAGTAATGCACGGCTTCAGCTGGGAAACCTTCATGATTGATCCGATGATGTTTATCCTCTGGACCTTCGTGGCCATGACCATATTGCTGTGGGGTCGCGGCGTCTATTGTGGTTGGCTTTGCCCTTTCGGCGCCATTCAGGAAATCGTCTACAAACTGGGAGAGAAGCTCGGCATCCGCTCTTACGAATTCCCCGTTGTCGTGCACGAACGCCTGTGGGCAATTAAGTACCTGATCATGCTGGGCCTTTTCGGCCTGTCGTTGCAGTCACTGGCGCAGGCCGAAGTGTTCTCCGAAATCGAGCCCTTCAAAACCGCCGTTACATTACATTTTCAACGTGAATGGGGCTACGTGGTTTACGCCGCCGGCCTTATCCTGATTTCAATATGGAACCGGAAATTTTACTGCCGCTATCTCTGTCCACTGGGCGCCGCCCTCACCTTCCCTTCAAAATTTAAAATCTTTGACTGGTTACGCCGGCGCAAGGAATGTGGCCGCCCCTGTCAGACCTGCCGGACAGAATGTGAGGTCGGCGCAATTCGTTTAACCGGCGAGATTATCAGCCAGGAATGCCATTACTGCCTGGATTGTCAGGTTACCTACTGGAATGACAAAAAGTGTCCGCCATTGGTGGACAAACGCAAACGACAGGAAAAACGCAAAACATTAAAAGAAACAGCTGCCTCCACAAACAGCAAATAACAACTGTACTCACTCTAATTAACAATTACCAAACCAGCTATTATTTATAGTACCTCTTAATGCAGATAATTCAGGCTTACATGATCTAGGTCATAAAAACTCCTCCAGCTATCGAACAGACTCTTCACCTCTAAATACACCTATAAAAGTATTAATAACGCATCTATTTGACAATTAATAAATTATTGAATTGTTTTTTTACAGATTACATTTATTCTCCAGGGGGAATTAAATATGACGAAATTAAACATTATAGCCAGAACAGCACTGGTTTCAGCGCTCTCTGCGACTTTTGCGCTAAGCGCTGCAAGCTGTTCATCAGAAAACGGTAATGGCCAGTCCGGCACGAATAGTCAGCCTGACGCAACAAATAGTCAATCCGGCACAAGTGGCCATCCCGGTACACCTGAAACAGAAATGCGCTACAAGGGCGCACCTACTGCCATGGATTCGGATGAAACTGAAGAATCGCTCCACCCCAAAGCCCCCAAAATAACGGAAGCGGAATTCACCCGTGCCAAGCAGATATTTTTTGAGCGTTGCGCCGGTTGTCACGGTGTGCTGCGCAAAGGCGCCACCGGCAAACCGCTCACTCCCGATATTACGCTGGCCAAAGGCACAGAATACCTGAAAACCTTTATTAATTACGGCTCACCAGGCGGCATGCCTAATTTCGGTTCCTCCGAAATGCTTACCGAGGCGGAGGTCCATCTGATGGCGCGTTATTTACAGCATGAGCCACCAGTGCCTCCGGAATTCGGCCTGGAAAAAATGAAAGCGAGCTGGAAAGTCATTGTGCCGCCGAACAAGCGTCCAAAAAAACAACAAAACAATTACAATCTGGATAATTTGTTCTCCGTTACTCTGCGTGACGCTGGCAAGGTTGCCCTGATCGAAGGCGACAGCAAAAAGATCGTGGAAATCATCGACACCGGCTATGCCGTGCATATTTCACGCATGTCGGAATCAGGCCGTTACATGTTCGTCATCGGTCGCGACGCCAAGATCAACCTTATTGATCTGTGGATGAAACATCCTGCCAGCGTTGCTGTCATTAAGGTTGGTATGGAAGCGCGTTCCGTAGAGTCCTCCAAGTTCAAAGGTTATGAAGACAAGTACGCCATTGCCGGCACTTACTGGCCACCCCAGTTCGTTATCATGGATGGCGATACCCTGGAGCCGAAGAAAATCGTCAGCACCCGTGGCATGACCGTAGACACGCAGGAATACCATCCTGAACCACGTGTAGCCGCTATCGTAGCCTCGCACGAGCATCCCGAGTTCATTATTAATGTCAAGGAAACCGGCAAGATCCTGATGGTGAACTATGAAAACCTGGATGATCTGACAATCACTTCCATCGATGCAGCGCGTTTCCTGCACGACGGTGGCTGGGATTCAACCAGACGTTATTTCATGTCAGCTGCAAACAAATCCAACAAGATCGCTGTAGTCGATTCCAGAGAACACAAGCTGGTGAAACTGGTTGAAGTCGGCAAGATTCCGCACCCCGGACGTGGCGCCAACTTTGTCGATCCGAAATTCGGTCCGGTCTGGGCAACCAGCCATCTCGGTGATCAGACCATTTCACTGATTGGTACCGATCCAGTCAAACATAAAGACAACGCCTGGAAAGTGGTTCGTACACTGGACGGCGCCGGCGGTGGCTCCCTGTTCATCAAGACCCATCCCAAATCGAAAAACCTGTGGGTCGACACCACGCTCAATCCCGATACCGAGATAAGCCAGTCGATTGCGGTATTCGACATCAATAATCTTGAAAAAGGTTTTGAAGTACTGCCGATTGCCGAATGGGCGGATCTGGGTGAAGGCCCCAAACGCGTGGTTCAGCCTGAGTACAACAAGGCCGGTGATGAGGTCTGGTTCTCGGTCTGGAGCGGTGCCAAGCAAGAGTCGGCCATCGTGGTGGTAGATGACAAAACCCGCAAACTGAAAAAAGTGATCAAGGACAAACGCCTGATCACTCCAACGGGTAAATTCAACCTCAACAACACCATGCACGACATTTACAAAGTAACTGCAAGCAAACGCCCGCAGGAGAGCCTCTCCTGCGGGCGTTTTTTATTTGCCCTCATTTTTTTCCTCTCTTAAGATACTGATTTTAGATACAATAGACGGGCTTGACTTACATCAATGACACTTTGCTTCAGGCAGGTCAATATTAGTCTCATATGAGCACAATATCCATGACACAAAATAACGACTGGCGGTTTTTTTATGAATAATCATGGCTTCGTTTCACTAGTGGGGGCTGGCCCGGGAGATCCGGAACTGATGACCCTCAAGGCGCTGCGCCTGCTTCAGGAGGCTGATATCGTGGTCTATGACCGCCTGGTCTCTTCTGAAATTCTGGACATGATTCCCACAGGCGTAAGCCGCGTTTCGGTGGGCAAGGAAGTGGGCAAACACTGCGTGCCGCAGGAGCAGATTAACGAGACCATCGTCAACCTGGCCAAAGCCGGTCGCAGAATTGTACGCTTGAAAGGCGGCGATCCTTACACCTTTGGACGCGGCGGCGAGGAAGTTTTAGCGCTGAAACAGCACCATATCGCTTTTGAAGTGGTGCCCGGCATTACCGCTGCCTCCGGCTGTAGCGCCTATAGCGGCATCCCGCTGACCCACCGCGGCCTGAGCCGCAGCGTTCGCCTCATCACCGGTCACTTTAAAAATGATGAACCGCTCGACATCAACTGGCACTATGTGGCCGATCCCGACTGCACGCTGGTTATCTACATGGGGCTGTCCAATCTGTCGCAAATCTGCAATTCACTCATCGAAGCCGGCCTGAGTGCCTCGACCCCGGCGGCGGCCATTGAAAACGGCACTACCAAAAGTCAGCAGCGCGTTCTCTCCCGCCTCGACCAGTTGCAGAGTGACGTGAACCGATCCGGGCTGAAAGCACCGGTGATGATTATTATCGGCGAAGTGGTTTCGCTGGCCGAAGAGCTCGACTGGTTTCAATGTGCACTACAGGAGTCTGATTTTGCTGAAGACACCGCTGTTCTTAGTTAGTCTGATGCTGGTTTCGGAACTGGCACTGGCAGAGGTCGCGGCATCGCGCCAGAACGAGCTGATGCACCTGCTGAGACAGGATTGCGGCGCCTGTCATGGCATGACTCTTAAGGGTGGCCTCGGCCCCGCCCTGCTGCCCACGCAGCTCGACGGTAAATCTACCGATTATCTGGTCACCACCATCCTCGAAGGCCACCCGAACACGGCGATGCCACCGTGGAATACCATGCTGTCCCCCGATGATGCACTCTGGCTCGCTAATCAAATTAAACAGGGCATTCAATAATGATTCGCACCACACTAGTTTCACTGCTATTCGTTTTACTCACCCCTGCACTGACTCTGGCGGCCGAGACACGCGGCACCGGTGACCTCGCCCTGGTGATCGAACGCGCCAGCGGCAGTATTCAGATCATAGAAACCACTGGCAACTCCAGCCTGGGTCGCATCGAAGGTCTGGGTGATCTGTCGCACGCTTCGGCGGTCTAGTCCCGCGACGAGCGTTACGCCTATATTTTTGGCCGTGATGGCGGCCTCACCAAGGTGGATATGCTGACGCAGAAAATCGTCAAGCGCATTATGCAGGCAGGTAACAGCATCGGCGGCGCCATCTCCCAGGACGGTACACTGGTGGCGGTTTCCAATTACGAGCCCGGTGGCGTGAAAATATTTGATGCCGCAACACTGGCACTGGTGGCCGATATTCCGGCAAGCTATGGCGAGGCGAAACAGACCTCAAAAGTCATCGGACTGGTTGATGCCCCCGGGCAGAAATTTGTTTTCAGCCTGTGGGATGCGGATGAAATCTGGGTGGCCGATATGTCCCGGCCAGACAAGCCCGTGATTCAGAAATTCAAGGACATCGGTCGCAACCCCTACGATGCGCTGATTTCACCCGATGGCCGTTATTACATTGCCGGTCTGTTCGGCGAAGACGGCATGGCGCTACTCGATCTATGGAATCTCGATGCCGGCGTGAAACGCATACTGGACCACTATGGTAAAGGCGAGCAGAAGCTGCCGGTTTATAAAATGCCCCATCTGGAAGGCTGGGCGATGGCCGGACAGTATGCCTTTGTACCTGCCGTGGGTCGCCACGAAGTACTGGTGATCGACACCCGGAACTGGTCCGAAGCCGGGCGCATTAAAGTACACGGCCAGCCGATTTTTGTCATGGCCCGGCCTGATGGCCGCCACGTCTGGGTCAACTTTGCCATACCGAACAACGACACCCTGCAGGTGATTGATACAGAGTCATTAAAAATCATAAAAACATTACAGCCCGGCAAAGGGGTTTTACACATGGAATTCGAGCCTCGAGGTGAGGAAGTGTGGGCTTCGATACGCGACGATGACCAGCTTGTAATTTATGACACAGATACTTTTGAAGAACAGCTAAGGCTACCGGCGAACAAACCCAGTGGTATTTTTTCCACCGCACGCGCGCATAAAACCGGCCTCTAAACAAAGATTATTATTGTGGAAGATCTAACTGAAAAACTGCTCAATGACTTTCAACGTAATTTTCCGTTGAACCCGCTGCCATTCGAACAGATTGCGATTGCTCTGAACACCAGCACCGAAGTGGTCATCGAAAAACTGAAAGAGCTTCAGGCCAGAGGCGCTGTCAGCCGCGTGGGACCGGTATTTAGCCCGAACACGGTTGGTGTCAGCACCCTCGCTGCCATGGCGGTACCCGCCGACAAACTGGAACAGGTGGCCGCACAGGTGAGCGCCTACCCGCAGGTGAATCATAATTATGAGCGCGAGCATGACTTCAATCTGTGGTTTGTGGCCACGGCTGAAAACAAAGATACCTTGCAACGCACTCTGGCCGACATTGAACGACAATCCGGATACAAAGTGCTGTCGCTGCCGCTGCTCAAGGAATACCACATCGACCTCGGCTTTCGCATGAACCTGGAAGACCGGGATGATGTCGATGAAATTAAAGCGACCTCATCAAATACAGCATCCGCTATTCCGGCCATCGAAACACAGCTCGCCAGTGCCGAAGATTTAATCGAAGTCATCCAGCGCGGGCTGCCACTGGTGGCACGCCCCTATCAGGAAATTGCCGAGCGTCTGGGCTGGTCGGAGCAACTGGTGATTGAAAAACTGCAAACCATGATCAACGGTGGGGTGATCAAACGCCTCGGCATCGTGGTGCGCCACCATGAACTCGGTTATCGCGCCAACGCCATGGTGGTATGGGATGTGCCTGACGATAAAATAGACAGCCTCGGTGAAAAACTGGGCATGCAGGACTGCGTCACTCTCTGCTACCAACGTCCGCGCATGCTGCCCGAGTGGCGCTACAATCTGTTCTGCATGGTGCATGGCCGTGATCGCGAAGAGGTGCTCGAATGCATCGACACTATGATCGAAGTCCTGGCTCTGGAAAACATCCCGCATACCGTGCTCTTCAGTGGTCGACGCTTCAAACAGCGTGGCGCGATTTACCGTAACAACCAGCCGCAACTCCGGCACTGATCATGGACGCGTTGGACAGAAATATTATCAACACGCTACAGCACGATTTCCCCGTCTGTGATCGCCCTTTTGCCGTACTGGCAGAAACCCTGCACAGTACTGAAGATGAACTGATAGCCCGTGTACAAACGATGCTGGACAGCGGCCTGCTGACCCGCTTTGGCCCGATGTACAACGCGGTGAATATGGGTGGCGCGCTCAGCCTGTGCGCCATGAAGGTGCCTGAAGAGCGATTCGACGAAGTCACTGCACAGGTCAATGCTTTTGCCGAAGTCGCCCATAATTACCAGCGCGATCATGAAATGAATATGTGGTTTGTGCTGGCGACTGAAACCCAGCAGGAACTTGAAAACACACTCGCTGCCATTGCAGACCGCACCGGCATTCCCGTCTACAACATGCCCAAGCAAAAGGAATTTTTTGTCGGCCTGCACTTCAAAGCCTGAAGACAGGATGACTGAGATGTGCCAGGCGGTAAAACACAATCCCCTGAAGAAGGATGAACGGCAACTTGCAGAGCTTGACCGTCGCATTGTGCTGGCCACACAGTCCGGCTTGCCGGTGGCGGCTGAGCCCTATCGCATCATCGCCGAACAGCTGGGCATTAATACGCAGTTGCTCATGGACAGACTGGAGGCGATGAAAGCCGATCACCGCATTCGCCGCATCGGCGTTGTCCCCAACCATTACAAACTGGGCTATACCGCCAATGGCATGTCGGTATGGGATGTGGACGACACCTTTATTGATGAAGCCGGCGAACAGCTGGGGCAGCTCGACATGGTCACACACTGCTACCAGCGCCCGCGTTTCCCACCCGAATGGACATACAATTTATTCGCCATGGTGCACGGTCACGACCGTGACGAGGTGCTGCAGAAAGTGTCACAGATCGCGGATTTATTGGGCAACAGAGCCCGCAAGCACGATATACTGTTCAGCACGCGCATACTCAAAAAAACCGGCTTACGCCTGAAAGACAAAGGATAACAAACTATGTTTCGTATCTCACAGTACATGCAACAACTGGTTAGTCCCACTGAGACCCCGGCCCCGCGCAAACCCACCGGCCCGGTTGTTATCTGGAATCTGATAAGACGCTGTAACCTGACCTGCAAACACTGTTACGCCACCTCTGCGGACAAAGACTTTCCGGGTGAATTAAACACCGAAAAAGTGTTCAGCGTCATGGATGATCTCAAGTCTTTCGGTGTGCCGGTACTCATCCTCTCGGGCGGCGAACCATTAATGCGCCCTGACATTTTTGAAATTTCCCACCATGCTAAGGACATGGGTTTTTATGTCGGGCTTTCAACCAACGGCACTCTGATTTCTGAAGACAACATTCAGGATATCGTCGACGTGGGCTATAACTACGTCGGCATCAGCATCGACGGCATGCGTGAAACCCACGATAAATTCAGACGCAAGCAGGGCTCCTTCGATGAAGCCATGCAGGGTATTCGTTTATGTCACCAGGCGGGCATAAAAGTGGGGCTGCGCTACACCCTGACTCAGGACAACAAACAGGACTTCCCCGCTCTGCTCAAATTGATGGACGACGAAGGCATCGACAAGTTCTACCTGTCGCATCTCAACTACGCCGGCCGCGGCAACAAGAACCGGCGCGATGACCTGCATCACCAAATGACGCGCGAAGCCATGAACCTGATGCTCGAAACCTGCCTCGCGGATATCAAATCTGGACGCCAACGTGAATTCGTCACCGGCAATAATGATGCCGATGGTGCCTACATGCTACTGTGGGCGCGAGAAAACATGCCCGAACATGCCGACCATCTCGAACAGTTGTTAATGCAGTGGGGTGGAAATTCGTCGGGCGTGAACATCTCCAACATCGACAACATCGGCAATGTGCATCCGGACACCATGTGGTGGGAGTACACCATCGGTAACGTCAAGGAGCGCCCGTTCTCGGAAATATGGATGGATACAACCGATCCGCTAATGGCCGGTCTCAAGCTCAAGGAACGCCCGGTCGAAGGTCGCTGCGCGCCCTGCGCTTATCGCAATATCTGCGGCGGGAACACGCGCACACGCGCCTGGCAGCTCACCAATAATTTCTGGGCGGAAGACCCCGGTTGTTATCTCGACAATGATGAGATCGGGGTAGATGAAGATCAGCAACGCCTGCAACTCACCGCTTATTCGCGCCGAGTGAGCTTCAATAGCTAAGCCGATTAGTTTTTATTATTCGTTATAAGTTACATTTTTTCAAGTTCGAATAAACTGTCAGTTTATGTCTATGCCAATGATCAGGGTTACATTGTAAAAAGCAGGTATAATCAAAAACTAATAACATCCCCTTGAAACCAACTATAAATTTTAATGATAACCGGCATTGCATAATCTATCGTGACTATCGAAACATTAATCCCTTATCTTCCGCACGTGCAGGCATTATTAAATGCGCTGGCAGCCATCTTGCTATTGAGCGGCTTTTATCATATAAAAAAGAAGAACCTCCGTGCCCACCAGATATGCATGACTGCAACCCTGATTACTTCTGCCATTTTTTTACTGTCCTATTCCATATATCATATTAATGTTGGCTTCCACCCATTCGCCGGAACGGGAATAATAAGGCCTGTTTATTTTACAATTCTCAGTACGCATGTCATTCTCGCCATGCTACTCGTGCCTCTGGTTATTACCACCGCGACACTTGCATTACGGGGCAACATCAAACAACATCCTCGCATAGCGCGCTGGACCTTACCTGTCTGGTTGTATGTTTCGATTACCGGGGTCGTGATATATCTGTTCGTTTTCCATATGTATCCGCAACAGCTATAAAACTCAAACAAAATTTCCAGACGAGCATGCGGCTCCTGGATGAATCATTTAAATAAGACGAGATTTTTTAATTATGGAATTTGTTTATTTTACAACAGCAGGCTTAGTGCTCTACTTTGGATCAAGCTGGATTCTCACCCGCGTTGAACAGGCTCGAGGAAAACAGTTCAAACATCGCGACCTGGTGTTCTTTGCCATTATTTTTGTTCTGGCAATAAGCTCATTTAATCTGATTCAATATCTGGCCACTAAATAAGACTGTTATCAGGATTCATACCACACGAGTTATCTGATAACAAAACCCCGGCCGGATTCAAAACCAATCAACAATATCTCAGCTGGTGCAATCTCCACATCCTGGCTGAAATGATGGGTAAAACCCTCTTTAAGCACACTGTCATCCATCTTTATGGCGAGATGATGGCTGCCTGCAGATACCTTTAGGGTGTGGTAGATATCAATACCACTGTCCTTGTAGAGTCCTGGTGCTTCAGCCTTATGTGAATACATCGGTTGTCCGTCAAGCAGCACCTCGATAATGACCGGTGAGCGTTCCCGTGAGCATTCCATAGGTGCTCTCATGTTGGGTGGTAATGCCATCAATTCTTCCTGGCTGCGCCTCTGACACAGCTCTTTTAACTCACCCGCATGGCTGATAGAAATTGTGATGATCGCTTCATCCTCAGCTAACTGCCGATAAGAAGGCGAGGTTGAGAAGTAGCCGATTAACGCGATAAAAACAGCATAGTTAATCGCCTGTAAAGCATACCTGATAAATTTATTTTGTGAATTAAACATCTGGCGACTCTTTAATTTCTGCCTGTTCAGGCCGATCAGTTTGCTCGGTTATCGCCAGTAACTCATGGCGAAAAACCTCCAGCTCTTTTTCAATTAATTTTTTATCCGTTTCAGCGCCACCGAATACTTTAATGCGACGCCGATCAGCACGGCTCCTGAGTATCGGTTTGCGCTCACCGGAAAATCGTTTATCAAGCCAGAGGTTGCCGAAACGGTAGAAACAGTCATTGTGGCGACAGCCGACTATCATCACGCCATCTGCACCCTTCTTTAATGCATATTCAACCAGTGAGGGCGGAATCATGCCGCTACAAATCAACTTCACACTTCCGGTTTCATTGTTATCGAGCTGCTTGACATTAAACCCGTGCTCGCAGCCGATCAGAAGAACATTGGCGGAACCGGTCATTGCTGCCACCGCCTGTTCGGTCAAGGTGCGCACTTTATCGACTGGCAACGATGGCATATCAATGCCTGTTTTCAGCTCTTCGTTAGACTGCCCGAATGGATTTGAGGAGGGACACGAGCCCATACAGATTCCACAGGATGCACAAAGGGCGGGATCGACAACAACTTCCTTTTCAAATTTTCTGCCGTCAGTACGTGCCTGCACTGAAATCGCTTCGAAGGGGCAGTCATCAAAACACAGCTCACAACCATTGCAGTGCGCGAGATCAACCACCGCAGCGGGGGCACCTTTCTTTGTCGGTAGCATTGGCAGCAGCATCAATATAACTGTGATGGCGGTTGCCAGCATCCAGGTCTTGCCTTCTGACCAGTAATCCATCAGCGGGTAGGCGTTCAGGTAGAACCAGTCGAGCTCCAGTACCGTTGGCATTGAACTCAAATTGGCCGGGGCGTGACTTACTGCCGGCTTGATGAATGACAATGCCAGCAGGGCTAAAAAACAGCCTATCGCCAGCCCGCGTGGTGGATTTATATTAACGTTCGAAAGTCGTTTGACGTGCAGCCATAACAGGAAAAACAGTATCAGCGGCTGGCCCAGAAGGTGCAAAAATTCTATAAGAATAAAGAATCGGTCCGTCATCTGCCCTTGCAGGAAGTTGCTGGCCATGGAACCGGAAAATATCGGCAGGGTGTCCAGCAGCCTTGCTGAACCAATGGCCACATATTGCGCCAGTTCATCCCATACCAGCCAGTAGCCCGTGATACCCAGCGTCACTACCAGCCAGAGTGTTGGCAAGCCTGATACCCAGGAAAACCAGCGGGCACCGTGATAACGGCCCGAGGCCAGCTCTTTGAACAGGTGCATCAGAATGGTAATAATCGCAGCATCGGAAGCGTAACGATGCAGGCTTCGCATCACACCTGCCGCATACCACTGATCGTGAGTGATATATTCGACAGAGTCATAAGCGCCATCGATACTGCCATGAAAAAACCCAAACAGATAAAGACCCGTAACCAGAATGATCCAGAACAAAAGGAATGTCAGTGAGCCCAGATGGTACATTGGATTCCAATGTGTACCAAAAGAAATATTAAACCAGGATTCCAGAGCCAGATAGGCTCTCTTCATAGGATTGATCAACACAGAATTTTTCTCTCAAATGAATGGACGGAGAATTTTAGCACTTTGCTATATTAGTCTCTAATGATGCATATCAAGTATCAGAGCGTTGACCACCTTTACGCCACTCTCTGAATATAACCACAAATGTGAACAAAATAATTGAGCCACCTATTAGAATACCCAGAAACAACGAATAGTCAAAATAATAATTATCACGAACCGGATCATAGGTGGTACAGAAAAACCTGACCTTGTTAGAAAGATCAGAAAGAAAAGTCTGATCCGGCTGTGGCCGACCTAATATCAACTCCTTCAGCGGCTCAATTAACATGGGCGTATCAAATACCTGACCATACACCTGCCGATAAACTTTTCCCTCTGCGTCAATGATGGTGGTCTGAATCAGATGATCAAATCCACTGGCAGAAGGAAAGTATATAAAGCCAGTATCCTTCGACAGGGCTTTTACATCATCAGCGGAAATACTCAATAAGTGCCAATCCTTGTTATGAACACCCTGCTTGTTGGCAAAATACTGCATGGCTTCGGGCGTATCAACGGGAGTGTCAAAACCGACAATGGCGACAGCAAAATTGTCCTTGCCCAGGGCGTCACGTGCCTTTTCCACCACTTTGGACAGATGCCGGGCTGTCATCGGACAGATCTGATAACAGCTGGTAAAAACCATGCTTAAGACCAGCGGCTTGCCCGCGAAATCACTCATTGCAACTGCCTGACCTTCGGCATTGGTAAATGCATATTCCCCTAATTGGTTATCAATAGCCTCTCGACTAATTCTAAGGGCGCTATCGTAGTCAAAGCTTGCTGCTGCATCCGCCCGTTTTTGGATGGGAATTTCTTTCTCCAGCGGTGCAGTTGCATAAGCAGAAAGGTGAAAGAACAATAAATTCAGTAAAAAGCTGAAAACTAGAAATAACTTCATACTTATCTAAGCTCAAAGTGGAATAATTTGAAAAGGGTATCATAAAAATATAAAAACAGATTCCTTTAAAGCTGAATCCCTGGTTTAAACGTGGATGCATGGTGCAAGATATTGGTTTCACAGGGGTTTCAAAAAATCTTAGCTTCTCCCTTAGGTTAAGGGGCATTTTTTGATCCGCTATGGAGCCAGGAGCTTGGGCCAGGCGCCTCGGTTAAGCCACGGATTTAGGTTTAAGCATAAAAAAACGCGGGACAGCCAGAGGCTTTCCCGCGTTTTTTATGACGTACTGCTAACGCTAGCCCATTGGCCAGACTGATGACAGATAATCCCAGTTGATTGCGTAGTAAACAACGAAGCAGACCAGCAGGGCCAAAGCAAGAACAAACGTTCCCGGTGCTTCGAAACCACCACTACCATGCTCCTCTACAGCCAGCTTGGGCGCCATCTGTAACTGCTCTGGCTGGTCAATGTTGTAGGCCGAAGCCGCCAAAGGTACGCCAAAGCTCTGCAATAGACCGGCAGAAGGCTCCAGTTTCTTACCGAAGAGTAGCGACCCCACGGTAACGACCAGATACATGGCACCACCCAGCACGCCCAGCACACCGCCGATACCGCCGACAGCCATCATCATGTAAGCCGTACCCGGGTATTCAAAACTCAGCGCAGCGCCGGTGAAGTCCATGTCCCAGTGACGACGTGAGACGCCCAGAGTACCTGCACCCAGCAGGAACAGGATCATGATGGTCATGCCGCCAGCAAACACATAAGGCTGCATCTTGGCCACCCAGGGCAGGAACAGTGCGCGTCTGAACAGCACCGGGATCAACAGGTAGGTCAAGGCCATAAAGGTCAGAGTCGTACCCACCGCTACCGTGGCATGGAAATGCGCAGGCACATAAATGGTGTTATGGATGATCAGATTAATCTGCTCGGTACCCATAACCACGCCAGTGATGCCACCGATGAAGCCGAAGATAACCAGTGCGAAGAAGAAGCCTGAGAACACCGGATTCCCCCAGGGCGCTTTACGCAACCATTCGAATAGACCCTTGGTGTAACCCTTGCCGCGCTGAGCTACTTCCATCGCGCCGGGGACAGTCAAACCGTGGATCATACTGGCTAATACCGCCAGATACATCGCATAGCTGGTGTTGAATATCTTCCACTCCGCACTTACACCCGGGTCAACCAGAATATGGTGGGCGCTGGCCAGTTGCAGGAAGAAGATATAGAGCAGGAAGGCGAAACGGCTGACCTTCTCTGACATCGGACGTGCGTTAAACAAGATGC
>JAQICG010000445.1 GCA_027858635.1 Gammaproteobacteria bacterium
CTGGAGGATGTCAGTGTTTGTGACAAAGCTCATCATCAGACCGCTGATGGCGATCAGCGCAATCAAAACCAGCATCAGATAGTCAGACGCAGATGATATATAGCGCACACGATCAACGAAAATTCTACGGCCGAACAGGCCAATTAAGCCGATAACCATGGTGAAGCCGGCATACTTGCCAAAGCTTTGAATTACTTCAAGGTTAATCAGAGGCCAGATGAAAGAATCCGGGCTCACTGCGTAACGCAGATGGCGGAAGAATGCGAGCAGCAGGGACAGGTGGAATATCCAGCCGAAGAGCCAGGTCCATTTGCTGGCGCGGAAAAGGCTGTTGAAAAAAACAACCTCATTAAATTGTCGGTAGACAACGCCGCCGGTTGTAAGAGGCGCAGGAGTCACCGGAATTTTCAGTGGTGCAGGCACACGTTTATATTGCATTATCTTATTGACGATACCGCCAACCAGAATGATCATGGCTACATAGAAAAGCACGACGTATATAATACTTAAAGCAGTCATGGTTATTGTGTCTCGCCCAAGTGTTACTGAAAATTAAAAAATCATTAAAAAGCAGGGGGGTAGAATTATCTCACCCCCTGTTCTCAGGTCAGTGCTTATACACAACCTGTTGGTTTAGGCAGGCCGGCATATTTACATGCCTGTTTGCCTGGACCATAAGGGAACAGTTCGTACAGGTACTTGCTGTTGCCTTTTTCTTTACCCAGACGTTTGCCAACCGCTTTAGTCAGTACGCGTACTGCAGGGGCAATCTGGTATTCTTCGTAGTATTCACGCAGGAAGTTAATGATGTCCCAGTGTTCCTGAGTCAGTTCACAATCTTCTGCAGCAGCCATTGCTGTTGCTACTTCTGGTTCCCACTCATTCAAATTAGACAGGTAACCTTCTTCATCTGTTTCGTAAGTTTTACCGTTTGCTTCAATAGCCATGATGTTGCTCTCCTCGCTGAGAACGAAAATTAAAAATTAAAAATTAAAGCCAAGCTTGCACAGTGTCGTGCTCGGCAACCAAATCAACAAAGCCCTCGTAATCAATTACCTTGATACCCTCGGCCAGTTTTCCTTCTATTCCACGTGCCTGTGCATCAGCATCCAGTACGCAGAAGTTGATGTCACTTGTGTTTTTGATTTTATCAGCGACACTGTTGCCAGTAGTCGCAGCATAAACACCGTCCTCAATCAGCAGTATTGTTGAGCCACCTTTGGCCAGGCCTAAGCAGGTATCAAAAGTCTTTGATTCAAACGGAGATTTATTTACTGTGTGTAACATTGTCATATTTATATCTCCTAGAAGCTCAGTACTACGTCTTGATCATCAAGAACATCGGACAATTCAGATCTGCTGACAAGACGAATTGAATCTTTTTCAGCATAATCTTCATCTTCGTCTTCCCATACCAGATGCTGAAGATCATCAAGAGTGAGACCACGTTCTTCAAGGGATTCTTTTTCGACATAGATTTTATTTACGTCGTAGTCACCCAGAGCCATGTAAACAGGAGAAAAGCTCTTCTGTCCAATGCCTTTGGTATTTTGCCCCTTGGTTAACTGGTAAACACCGTCGCCGATGAAGGCGAGGCTTACGTCCTGATCAAAAGCAGCACCAATCAGTACCACTTCCAACGATTCCAGTGCGTAAATAGTACCATAGGGTGCTTTGCGGTTGATATACATGAATTTCTTTGACATTGTATTTCCCCTTATGCACCGAATACGATTAGACGGTCAGCTTCGATTCCGGCGTCGATCAACTGACCCAGGCCGGATATACGAAAACCTTCCGCAATGTTGTTAGCATCTTTGCCCTGACGTTTCATTTCGTCTTCGTCAATCATACCGCGGCGTTGTGCTGCGGCGATACATACAACCAGATCAAGATTATGTTCTTTTTGTAACGCAATCCACTGTTCAGTGATGTTGCGGTCATCCTGAGGCGGAATAGCGAGACGAGTCGCATTATTCACGCCATCATGATAGAAGAACACTCGGTAAATTTCGTGACCCCTGGCCAGCGCAGCTTTAGTGAACTGAATTGCACTATCGGCTGCCTGATGCTGGTATGGGCCTTCATTAATTTGAAGCGCTATTTTCACAGAAACTCCTTAGAAACGAATATGGGTTGATGCGTTCAAGCTGTTACGGGCACCACGCCAGTTATCGATGTGGTACTTGGTGAACGGCAGACCTGTTTTTTCGAAGAAACGGGGCCAGCCAATACGCTCAATC
>JAQICG010000286.1 GCA_027858635.1 Gammaproteobacteria bacterium
AACCCGGTACCCAGCCTGCTGGATTACTGCCATGGTTTAATGTTGAGAGTCGTATAAACCGGGAACATGGCATCATCTTCGGCCACTGGTCCACTCTGATCCTCGCCAGGAATATCGAATATCCCAATGTCTACCCGCTGGACACCGGTTGCTTATGGGGAGGCCAACTGACGGCGATGCGCATTGATGATTTAGCGTTTTCCAGAACGGCGCTGCAATGCTCGCGTCAGTGCTCACCCGCATAAATTCAGAGTTTTTCTGAAGTAGAATCTATAACTGTGAAGGTTACTCATGGAACTAACAGCGGGAAAATTTAGCCCCCACGATCCAGACTCAGCAAAAAGTGCTGATCGTAGAATGAATCAATTTCTCTCGTAGGTTACAAATCGACAACCAGGTACGCCTTTTTCACCCGCTGGCTGTTCTTTGGATTCAACGATCTCCCAGTCGTTTTCATCAAATTCGGGAAACCATGCGTCCCCCTCAAACTCACCGTCGATGAAACTCAGATACATGCGCTGTGTGTTTGGTAATACCCGTTCATAAACTGCACCGCCTCCAATCACCATCAACTCTTCGGCATCCCGCGCCGCTGACATTGCCGCGTCCAGTGAATTGACTACAGTCACGCCTTCGATTTCGAGGTTTTTGTCATGCGTCAACACTATGTTCTTACGCCCCGGCAATGGTCGTCCGATAGAGTCGTAGGTCTTGCGCCCCATCAGAATGGGCTTGTTGATGGTGACTTTTTTGAAGTGCGCCAGATCTGATGGCAATCGCCAGGGCAAATCATTATCCCGACCAATGAGTCGGTTTTTGTCCATGGCGGCGATGATAGAAACGATCATTGGCGGTGCTCGACAGGTTATTTATCTATATGGAAATGGGCGCTTTAATATGCAGATGCGCCTGATAGTCAATTAATTCAAAATCATCAAATTCGAAATCAAAAATTGATTTCCTGATGTTTTTAATTTTCAGCGTAGGCATTGGGAAGGGTTCTCGGGCGAGCTGCTCCTCGGTCTGCTCAAGATGATTATTATATAAATGCGCATCACCCAGAGTATGAATAAAATCACCCAGTTTTAAATCACATACCTGCGCGACCATCATGGTCAGCAATGCATAAGAGGCGATGTTAAAGGGAACGCCGAGAAAAATATCGGCACTGCGTTGATACATCTGACAGGAGAGTTTTCCGTCAGCAACATAAAACTGGAAGAAAGCATGGCAGGGAGCTAAGGCCATTTTGCCTTGTTTCACATTGTTCTGCGGACTGATGTTTTCGTCTGGTAGATCAGCGACATTCCAGGCCGAGACAATAATGCGGCGACTGTTAGGATTTGTTTTCAGAATATTTATGGCTTCTGATATCTGATCGATATGCCGAGCATCGGGACTCGGCCAGTTTCGCCACTGATAGCCGTAGACTGGACCAAGCTCGCCATTTTCATCCGCCCACTCGTTCCAGATTTTAACGCCGTTATCAGTTAAATACTGTGTATTGGTCTCGCCCTTCAGGAACCATAACAGCTCATGAATAATGGATTTAAGATGGCATTTCTTGGTCGTGACTAATGGGAAACCTTCGTTTAAATCAAAACGCATCTGATAACCAAAAACGGAGACGGTGCCGGTGCCGGTACGATCGCCTTTCTGATTTCCACTTTCTTGTACGTGACGCATTAAGTTCAGATATTGTTTCATGGTTAGTGAATTTCCTTCCTGTTCTTTATCGCGATGTAATAGGTGATTGCTCCAACCAGAATCATGGGTACGGATAGCATCTGCCCCATGGTTAACCAGTCGAACGCTAAGAATCCGATATGCGCATCGGGGGTGCGGAAAAACTCGGTGATAAAACGAAATGTCCCGTAACTCATAATAAACACCGCAGAAATCGCCATCAACGGTCTGGGTCTGGATGAATACCACCAGACAATAATAAACAGTAACAAGCCTTCAGTTAATGCCTGATACAGTGACGACGGATGCCGGGCTATTTGATCGCCATAATCCATAGCCCACGGCATGACCGTTTCCATTGGACGGCCGATTAACTCCTTGTTGATAAAGTTTCCGATTCGGCCGGCACCCAGGCCTATCGGGATCATGGGCGCCATAAAGTCTGAAACTTCAAAAAAACTCATACTGGTTTTGCGTGCAAATACGTAGAAGGCGATTATTACACCAAGCAGGCCACCGTGAAATGACATGCCCCCTTTCCATATATAAAAAATCGACATCGGGTCTTCAGCAAAGGCGGGGACGTTATAAAACAGGGTGTAACCAATACGCCCGCCCAGTACAACACCGAGCGCACCGTAAAAGATGAGATCTTCGATCATCTTCCGGTTCCATCTTTCCGAGCCTTTGGCTCTGTAAATACCCAGTCGCCAGGCCGCCACAAATCCAATGAGGTACATTAAACCGTACCAGTGAATCTTTAACGAGCCGAGACTAATTGCGACGGGGTCAATGTTTGGATAATTAAGCATAGGAGAGGGATAGTAACAAATATTCAACTTGTCAGAGCTTCTTTACATAAATTTATTATGTCGCAAGTGCAGTAAAAACCTTTAGCCTGAGTTGTAAATCTACAAAGCATAAATCGCAGACAAAAAAATACCCAGTCACAGGGACTGGGTATGATTTTTTTCTAAAGCCTGGCGGTGTCCTACTCTCGCATGGGGAGACCCCAAACTACCATTGGCGCTAAGCGATTTCACTTCTGAGTTCGAAATGGGATCAGGTGGTTCTCACTTGCTATTGCCGCCAGGCAAACTGGTTGGTCATTTTGCGTTACTGCTGCAAAACAACCGAAACTGGAAAGCCAAGATACTATTGAATTAAATTGTAATTACACTCTCGTGTTACACACTAATATAACCTTGCGTTGCTTTTGGCAAACTGCTTGGGGT
>JAQICG010000027.1 GCA_027858635.1 Gammaproteobacteria bacterium
GCGCTTAACAAAAAACAGGAAAAATTATTTGCTCTGCCTGATGTGGAAGCAGATTCATCTTTGCAGATTATGACGATTCATAAAGCAAAGGGCCTCGAATTTGATTCCGTGATTTTACCGGGACTCGGCCGAAAACCGAGGAATGATGATAAGAAATTATTATACTGGCTGGAGCGCCCCAACGCTTCAGGCGGAAGCGACCTTATTCTCGCGCCGATTAACGCGCAAGGTGAAGACACAAATCCGATGGCCGCTTATTTGCAGGATCTGGATAAAAAGAAAAGGCGCAATGAAGATGGCCGCTTGTTATATGTCGCGGCCACGCGCGCCAAAAAACGCCTGCACTTACTCGGGCATGTTGACTTTAAAGAGAAAGAAGGCGAGAGAATATTAGGCAAACCTCCCGGAGATTCGCTGCTGGCGCGTTAGTGGCCGGAGGTCGAAAATGATTTCCAGTCCGTGCTTTCCGGCTACAGTTCCAGCAACTCTGTCGGCGAAAAAACAGCGCCCCGGCTCGCCAGCACTCTGGAACGAACGCGTCTGGCCACCGGCTGGTCGCTGCCTGCGCCACCTTCCTCCAGTGAGGCTGTTGGTGAAATAATTAATGACACCGTGGGTGACGTCGTCGAGTTTGGCTGGGCCGGAGAAACCGCCCGCCATGTGGGAACGGTGGTGCATCGATTGCTTCAGCGAATCGGGGAGACCGGGATTGAAAATATAGGCGAGCAGGAGTTGCAAACTTATAAAACTATTAGCCGTTCAATGTTATCGCGACTAGGTGTTTCGGAAGCTTTTCTTCAGGCGGCCGTAGAGAAAACAGGAGCCGCACTGCGCTCGACTTTTGAAAATGAACGGGGACGCTGGATATTAAGTAATCGGCATCAACAGGCGAAATGTGAGCTGGCCCTAAGCGGCGTATATGCTGAGCGAGTTATGCACATGATCAGCGATCGCACCTTCATCGATGACGAAGGCACCCGCTGGATCATAGATTACAAGACAGGTGGTCACGCCGGTGGCGGGCTTGATGAATTTCTTGATCGAGAGCAGGAACGTTATTCTCAGCAACTGCAGGCTTATGCCAAGGTGATGAGAAAGCTGGAGAAAAGCCCGATTCGACTGGGACTGTATTTTCCACTTCTGGGTGGATGGAGAGAGTGGTCGTTTTAGTTCGCGTTCACAAATATTCTTCATGGCAGGCGCTACACGAGCTCATTCTGAATTTTTCATGGCTAACCATCCCTTTCATTTAATAGGACGCCGGTCAGGGTGATTTTGTACCGACATCAATAATCAAGCTCAATGATAAAACGCATAATAACCTAATGATGGGACAACTGAATAACCTAATTATGCTACATGACAATGACCTAATATAAGCACACCACAAGACCTGATTCCGGCACAAAAGAACAAAATGTAAACATGGCTTCATCAACAGAAAAACTTGCTGAGTGCCCGGAAGTATTAAGCGGGCTACAGGAAAAAGGAATCGTTGCCATCCGCTCGGTAACCCTATCACTTGCCCATAAGGAGAAATGACAACACAGCCGTCATTAGCGTAGAGTGCACTACCTGATCGTTATTCGGGTTTGTCATTTGAGCCGTAACGCATCGGCGCAGGATTTCGATCACGCGCAGAGCTTGTTATTATTCACAACCATCCCCATTTAGAATATTCTATTCATTTTCACCATTTGCCCCAACACTGATTCACTATGAAAAAACCCAGTCCAGATACGATTTACCTGAAAGATTACTCCCAGCCCGCTTACTGGATCACCGATGTTGATCTGGTGTTCAATCTTGAAGAGGCGCAGACGCAGGTCAGTTCGACGTTGACGCTGAGCAGAAACGAAAGCATTGCCGGTGAGCAGCCGCTGGTGTTGCAGGGGGAGGAGCTGGTTCTGGAGAGTGTTTCGCAGGATGGCCGCGCGCTCGAGGCGGCTGAATATACGGTGACTGATACCGACCTCACCATTCATGCGGTGCCCGCGAGCTTCACGCTGGAAATCAAAACCATCATCAAGCCGCAGGAGAATACCTCGCTGGAGGGCTTGTACAAATCCAGCGGTAATTTCTGTACCCAGTGTGAAGCTGAGGGTTTCAGAAAAATCACCTATTTTCTCGACCGCCCGGATGTGATGGCGAAGTTCAGCACCACGATTATCGCTGACAGGGAAAAATAC
>JAQICG010000398.1 GCA_027858635.1 Gammaproteobacteria bacterium
CAAACCTCTGCACCATGGCGGTATTCAGGGACGGGTCGAAGCCACGGGCCGTGGCGTGCAGTATGCGCTGCGCGAGTTTTTCCGTTATCAGGATGATGTCAGGTCCGCCCATATGCAGGGCACCCTCACGGGCAAAACCTGCGTCATTCAGGGGCTGGGTAATGTCGGTTACCATGCCGCCAAATTTCTCAGTGAAGATGACGGCGTGATTATCACCGCGGTGATCGAACGTGACGGCGCATTGATCAATGACGATGGCATTAACATCGAAGATCTTTACAACCATATTATCGATCACGGCTCCATCATCAATTTCCCCGGTGCTCAGCTGGAAGAAAACGGCCTGGCGGTACTGGAAAAGGCATGTGACATTCTTATTCCCGCCGCGACTGAAAGACAGATCACGCTGGAAAATGCCGATCGCATTCAGGCCAAACTCATCATCGAAGCCGCCAACGGCCCGCTGACTTACGGCGCTGATGAACTGCTGAACAAAAAAGGCGTTTTTATTATTCCCGATACATACGCCAATGCCGGCGGCGTTACCGTCTCCTACTTCGAATGGATACGAAACATTTCGCACATTCGAATGGGGCGTATGCACAAACGTCTTGACGAAACCCACGGTATACAAATGGCGGCCATGCTGGAGGAGCTCACCGGCACAAAGGTCTCAGAAACTTTTCGAAATGCGGTGGCGCGCGGCGCGGATGAACTGGATCTGGTGCGTTCAGGTCTGGATGACACCATGCGTAACGCCTATACCGAGATTCGTGAAACCTTTCTGAGCAATGACAACATTCATGATTTCCGCACCGCCTGCTACGTCACCTCCATCAACAAAATCGCCCGTTCCTACCTGGACATCGGGGTCTACTGAACGCCTGCTTCAGGGCGCTGCTGCATAATAAGTCCCGGCATAGTGCAATGGCCTGATGTCACAGCGGGCGTGACACGTTAGAATTGCGCGCATGATCCAATTTAAAAATCTCAGCCTGCGACGCGGCACTAAATTACTCTTCGAACAGGCCAGCTTTCAGATTCATCCCGGTCAGAAGGTGGGCGTTACCGGCGCTAACGGCACCGGCAAATCCAGTTTATTCGCCCTGATTCTTGATGAGCTGCACGCCGATTCGGGCGACTGCCTTTATCCCAAAGACTGGGTGATCGCCCATGTCGCCCAGGAAACCCCTGCTGATCAGCGCCCGGCGCTCGAATACGTGCTGGATGGCGATGCCGAACTGCGCAAGGTCGAAGCCAAGATCGCCCGCGCCGAAACCGGTAACGAAGGCCTGAAACTGGCGACGCTGCACAGCCATTACGAGAACATCGGCGGTTACACCGCCGCCAGCCGCGCCGGACAGCTGTTATACGGGCTGGGTTTCAAGGCCGGGGATGAAAACCGCGCCGTTAACGAATATTCCGGCGGCTGGCGCATGCGCCTGAATCTGGCCAAGGCGCTGATGTGCCGCTCGGACTTGCTGCTGCTCGACGAGCCCACCAACCATCTCGACCTCGATGCGGTCATCTGGCTGGAAAACTGGCTGAGCGCCTATGCCGGCACGCTGCTGTTAATTTCGCATGACCGTGATTTTCTCAACAACGTCACCACCCATATCGCCCATCTGGAACACCAGCGCGTCACGCTCTATACCGGCAATTACAGCACTTTCGAACGCCTCCGCGCCGAGCATCTGGCGCATCAGCAGGCCGGCTTCGAAAAACAGCAACGCGAAATCAAACATATTCAATCTTATGTCGAACGCTTCCGCGCCCAGGCCACCAAGGCGCGGCAGGCACAAAGCCGCCTGAAAGCGCTGGAACGCATGGAAGAGATTGCGCCCGCGCATGTCGATTCGCCGTTTCACTTCTCCCTGCTGGAGCCCGAAAAGCGCCCCAATACCCTGTTACGACTGGAAGCGGTTTCAGCCGGTTATGCCGACACCGCCATCATCGACGATGTTGATCTCATCATCGTCCCCGGTGATCGCATCGGCCTGCTCGGCCCTAACGGCGCGGGCAAATCAACGCTGATCAAACTGCTCGCCGGTTCCGAGCTGGATAGCTCCATCAATATCCACAGCGGTCAGCGCGAACTCGCCAAAGAGACCAAAATCGGTTATTTCGCCCAGCATCAACTGGAGCAGCTGCACCCCGAGCATTCCCCTGTGGAGCATTTGAAACAGCTCGACCCCAACGCCCGTGAAGCCGATCTGAGAAACCATCTGGGCGGTTTCGGTTTCTCCAATGACATGGCCTTGAGTCCGGTGGCGCCCTTTTCGGGCGGCGAAAAATCGCGGCTTGTGCTGGCCATGCTGGTCTACCAGCGCCCCAACCTGCTGCTGCTGGATGAGCCCACTAATCACCTCGATCTGGAAATGCGCCAGGCGCTCGCCACCGCCCTGCAGGACTTCACTGGCGCCATGATCATCGTCTCACATGATCGCCATCTGCTACGCGTTACCTGTGACCAGCTGCTGCTGGTCCATGATCATTGCGTCAGCGAGTTCCCCTTCAGCATGGACGAGTATCCGAAATGGCTCAGCGAGCAGAACAAGATCGCTAAAAACCCCACGGAGGGTGCGACGGCCATAGAGGCGCCCGACGCCAATAACGCCAGCGCCAAAAAAGACAAAAAACGGCAGCAGGCCGAGCTACGCAAAAAACTACAGCCGCTCAGCAATAAAGTTAAAAAGGCGGAAACCGAACTCGACAAACTCCACGCCAAGCAGAACGAACTGGAGCAGCAGCTCGCCGATACTGATATTTACAACGAGCACAATAAAGAGAAACTACAGGCCTGCCTGCTAAAAAAGGCGGATCTTGACCAGCGCTGTGAAGCGGTGGAAAGCCAGTGGCTGGAAATCACTGAAGAGCTGGAGGCATTGAGCAGCAGCGGCTAAGGCTCCGTTAATCCCTCCCGCTTTATGGCGTTTTAGCGGGAACATCCATGTTAGAATTCTGTCTCATTGACACGATTACCACAAACAACGCTAGAGCGGAGATAACTATGTCTGATGTTCAATTTAACAACCAACTTACTGATGAAATCAATGTTTCACCCGAGGCCGTAAACCAGCTGCTGGCCATTACCGAATCTGAAGAGGGCGTTAATGGCGTACGTATTTTCGTCTCCGGCGGTGGTTGCAGCGGCATGACCTACGGCATGACCTTTGTCGATCGCCCTACTGAATATGACTGCGAATTAGACAAAGACGGCCTCAAAGTCTCCGTTGACGCGGTTGCCATCGGCTACCTCAAAGGCGTCGAAATCGACTATCAAAACCAGGGCGCCAATGCCAGCTTCGTGTTCAAGAATGTATTCGCACAGACCGGCGGTTCCGGTGGCTGTGGCGGCTGCGGCTCCTCAGGTGCCTAAGCACATAGCCGAACCCATCTGAAGACAACTGATTCCCGCCCCGTGCGGGAATCAGTGCGTCTAATCTCCAGAAATGCGGCAAACAGCACGCTATGAAACAACGATTCCTGCTCATCGCCCCGCCCAACAGCTACCGCATCGCGCCCTACCTCAACGCTGCCCGACGCATGGGACTGGAAGTGCTGATCGCCTCCAGCGGCAGGCACTCCCTGATCACCGAAGTACATGCCGGATTACACATTGATCTGCATGAACCGCAAACAGCACTGCAAACTATTCTCGCAGAAGCGCGTAGATGCCCCTTCGCTGGTGTGTTGGGCAGCGATGACAGCAGCGTACAACTGGCGGCCAGTGTCGCTGCCGAACTGGGGCTGGCGCACAACCCGCCGAACGCAGCGCGCATCTCCAGTCGCAAAGATCTGGCCCGCGCCTGTCTGAGCCGGGGCGGCGCCGCCACTCCCCTGCACTGTCTGATCGACCTGAGCAAAGCGCTGGAGAAACAGATGGCAAGTCTACCCTGGCCTGTGTCCTGGCCCTGCGTTATTAAACCGCTACACCTATCTGCCAGCCGAGGGGTGATTCGCGCTGATAACCCGCAACAATTTATAGCCGCCTGTGTACGCATTAAAAATATCATTCAGCATTCCAGTGATGAACTGTGCAGCACCCATGTGCTGATCGAAGAATATATCGACGGCATTGAAGTCGCCTACGAAGGCTATCTGCACAACGGTGAACTCAACACTCTGACTATTTTCGACAAACCCGAACCGCTCATCGGACCCTATTTTGAAGAGACTATTTATATCACCCCTTCACAGCTGAGCGATGAAATCCAGAACCGCATTAAACAGACCGTGGCGCAGGCCTGTCAGATATACGGATTAAACACCGGCCCGGTGCATGCAGAGTTGCGCCTCGATAAAAATAACAAAGCCTGGATACTTGAGGTAGCCAGCCGAACTATCGGCGGTGACTGTGCACGCATGCTTGATGGCAGCAATGGCTTTAACGTGGAAGAGTTGACCATTGCACTGGCCATGAATCAGCCGTATGAAACCGGAGCAGACCAACAGTGCCGGGGAGTTATGATGATGCCTGTTCATAAAGGCGGTATACTTCGACGTGTCGAAGGTTTAATCGCGGCCAGGGATATTAAACACATAGAAAGTGTCGACATCATTATTCGTGAAGGACATGAACTTGTACCGTTACCTGAAGGTAATCAATACCCCGGCTATATCTTTGCGCAAGCTGACACGCAACAGGAAGTTATTGATGCCCTGAATAATGCTTTTTCAAGAATTAAATTTATTGTTGCGCCGGTTATTCGATAAGTTATCATAACGATTAATACTGTAACCACAGCGGTAATACGAATATAAATTTAAATGGACTTTTTTATAATTACATGCAAAATAATTCAGTATTATATCAAACAATTAAAAATTTTCACCTTAAGGATTAAACGTAATAAATTAACGGTTTTAACAGCATTTACAACATGCATTTAACGCTCTAGCTTTCGGCTAGACTTGGCTGAACTTGAAGGCTAAAGCCTTTTGGTGTAAAATTCATTGGATAACATTATGAGCAATCCTCAAAAACACATAGAACTTCGCAAACCCATTTCCACTGACGGTGCGGCTGTGCACCGCCTGATTAGCCAGTGCCCCCCTTTAGATACTAATTCCATGTACTGCAACTTGTTGCAATGCACGCACTTCGCAGATACGTCAGTGGCAGCAGTTCAAGAGAATGAACTGGTTGGATTTGTATCGGGATACATTGTTCCGCAGCGTGCTGACACACTCTTTGTCTGGCAGGTTGCTGTGGGTGACAAGGCGCGTGGACAGGGCCTGGCTGGGCGCATGCT
>JAQICG010000083.1 GCA_027858635.1 Gammaproteobacteria bacterium
TGTCACAGAACACGGATTGTTCTGTCAGAAAAGGAGATTGCGCACGAAAAACTGGAAGTCGATCCGAAAAAATTGCCTGAGGATTTGATTGATCTGAACCCCTATTGCAGTCTGCCTACATTGGTGGATCGGGATCTGGTATTGCATAATTCACGCGTAATTATGGAATATCTGGAGGAGCGATTTCCGCATCCGCCACTGATGCCGGTGGGTCCGGTAGCGCGTGCTCAGACACGGTTGGCCCTGTTTCGGGTCGAAAATGACTGGTATCCTCTGGCTGACATCATTGAGACCAAAGGCGACAAACTGGCGGCAAAAGCTCGCAAAGAGCTGACCGAAAGTCTGGTGGCGACAGTGGAGGTGTTCAATGTTATGCCGTTCTTCCTGAGTGATTTCTTCACTATGGTCGACGCCAGCATCGCCCCGATCCTGTGGCGCTTGCCGCACTATGGCATCGAACTGCCGAAAAGTGCCAATGCCATTTATGATTATGCCAACCGTATTTTTGAACGGGAAGGCTTTCAGCTGAGTCTGACTGAATCTGAACGCGAATACCGCCTGTAAAGTATATTCCAGATCAAGGTCGTTAAATCAGCCCTCTGTATTTCCAGCTATAGATTCCACCGTGTGGCTATGTTAGTTTGAAGTTGTGAACCTGATGTGACTTTTTCCGGAACTGTTTTAACTTTTTAATTTATGACCTCAAGCCGTCCTTATCTTATTCGTGCTATTTATCAATGGATTGTTGATAACGGCATGACTCCGCACCTGCTGGCTAAAGCTTCAGTCGATGGCTGTAAAGTACCGGCTCGTTTTATTCAAGAAAACAAAATTGTGTTGAACATTGCACCCATGGCCGTCGGTGGCCTGGTGCTTGGTGATGATGCGATTACTTTCAGTGCGCGCTTCAATGGTGTTTCGGAATCAATTCATGTACCGATTAAAGCGGTGGAAGCGATTTACGCACGTGAAAATGGCCAGGGCATGATGTACACTGAAGAGGATGAGTCAGTGTCGGAGACAGATTATGAATCAAGCGCGGCGGACGACGAGTTCGATCCAGATCCTGACCCGGATAAACCGAAACCTACTCTGCGTGTAGTGAAATAACAATCTCTTTTCGTTTGGTTATTTAAGATATTGCCTCGTCAGAAAAATTTGTAGGTGGTTTCCGGTCGTTTAAGCAATAAACTATCCTGACACAAGGATGTCTCCGACAAGATAGCGGTACTTAATTGCGAGCAGAATATGAAGGTTTCGGCAACGAGCTTCACGCAAGGCACTCCTCTTATGTTATTGGCAGAAGTGAGTGCCTTGCGTATTTACAGGGTAGTGATTTATAGATAAAAACGCAGACATTAATGCCGTGCCTTCAGAGCTGATCCAGAAGCCCCCCAACTGATTGTTAGCTATATGCCCAACTGATGATCAATAAGGTCACATAGGCAGTGGATGGCCAGCAGATGCACTTCCTGAATTCTAGCTGTCGATTCGCTGGGAACACGAATCTCTACGTCGCCAGGCGAGAGTATGGAAGCGAGTTCACCCCCCTGTTTTCCATTTAAAGCTACCACCAGCATGTCACGTTCGTGTGCGGCCTGAATTGCCTTGTTGACGTTGACCGAGTTCCCGCTGGTACTGATTGCGAGCAAAATATCGCCATGCTGGCCGAGCGCGGTGACCTGCTTGGAAAAGATCAGCTCATAACTGTAATCATTGGCGATGGAGGTAATGGTTGAGCTGTCGGTGGTGAGAGCGATAGCGGGCAGGCCGGGTCTTTCCATTTCAAAACGATTGAGCATTTCAGAAGAAAAATGCTGGGCATCTCCGGCCGATCCACCGTTGCCACAGGAGAGAATCTTGCCGCCACTGAGCAGGCACTGTGTCATTGTTTGCGCAGCGTGTGCAATGGGCTCGGCCAGAACAGCGACTGCGGTTTGTTTGGTGCTGATGCTGTCCTGAAAATGCTGATTAATTCGACTGATTAAATCCATAAATATTTGTTCATCTGGGTTATGATTAAAAAGCGTTTTTTATCCACTCAAAGCTGTATTCAGCTTCGACGCCAACAGCTTGTCCATTTTGGGATTTTTGTGACATAGCGACAACGTCAATGCGGCCATTTTTTAATTTTGTTTCATGTTGAAGATATTGCTCAGCGGTACGCATAATACGCTGTTG
>JAQICG010000118.1 GCA_027858635.1 Gammaproteobacteria bacterium
GTACAAAGCAAAGCGCGGCAGAAGGAATAGAGTTGAGAGCATCGGTGCAGAACATATCCAGACCAGCAGCGCCAGTGCTTAACACTTCAGTATTGCAGGGTAAATACCGTTTTGTGCCGACACTGCGATAATGAAATACAAAATGCATGATCCACAGATGAACGCAGATGAACACAGATAAAAGAAAATGCTTTATCCGCGAAGAACGCGAAAGACGCGAAAAAGTCAAAAACAATAATGTAATGATTTTTTGGCGTTCTTGGCGTTCTTGGCGTTTTTCGCGGACTAGAGACTTTGTTTTTCTCTGTGTCACAGCGGCGAGCGGATTCGAGCTGTTAAAGCGCTCCAAACCAGAAGCTGGAATCCTTTTCCAGAAACTCGGTGTAGTGCATATAGTGCGAGCCGTCACAGGAAAAGTTGAGTCCGAGCAGGCCGTTGCAGACGTTCAGCGAACCCGAGCGCAGGTAGATGTTTTCATCGGCAAAGCGCAGCAGCTTCAGCTGGTCAAAAATTTCCGGCAGCCGCTCTGCGGGGATGGTCGCCTCTTCGGGATAGGCTCTGCGCGGATAGACCAGGCAGATGTCCGGGTTGAGAAGTTCCTCCGCGCTCAGCAAACGGTAATTGTAGGGGTCGTCGTACAGCCAGAGCGTGGCGCGGCTGCTGGAGAAATGCAGCTTGCCGTGAAACACGCCGTGTTCGAGTATCAGGGCCTGCATCAGGGCCATGACATTGTCGATCTGGCTGTCGACGACGCTTTCGGCTCGCTGCTGCGAGAACAGTCCCTGCCGAATCGAAGGGTCGCCGCGCAGCTGCTGCCAGGCAGACGACTGTTTGTATAGTAGTTCGGTGTGCGGCAGTTCACGGATATCAGAATCCGCCCCCAGAAACCCAACCCGATGAACCGCCGAGTTTCTGATCACATGCACCGCCGTCAATGAGGGACGTTTCTTGTTCTTGCTGATGTAGGCTTCGGACAGCTTGAAATCGCCGGCAGCGGTGATGCCCTGCATATAACTCCGTTTGGAGCGGTTACGCTGGTAGTGCGATTGGTCCTTGCCGGTACGGATAATATTGGCGGTGAGCTGTACCGCGCCGGCGTCAAGCACATACAGATGTTTGCAGTGCGGCATGTTGTTCAGCTCGGCCTGCAAAAAATCTTCCAGCGCAGCGCGGTCGCCCATGATCAGGCTGAGCTGATCACAGGTTTTGTGCATGCCCGCGCTCAGCTGTGTTTGCAATAGTTGACGCTGTTGAGCGATTTTTTCTTTGAGTAGTTCCAGCATAGAGTTACGTTTTGATAAAAGGTGATGGCAAATTAAGGCGCTAAGTTTTTATGCACCAGTGTTTCCAGTGTATATGACACGATTAATGCATAAATAGTGCCAGCTAAAAACGGCATTTTACGGCAATTGAGGTTCAATGCTGCACTGGTATAGCGCGAGTGATCGATTAACAATCGATTATTGCACCTGTATAGATTTATCGCAGCGAAATAGCCGCAATCTTTTAGGTGGTTGCAGATGAGGAATAACTTTAAGAAGGGTATTGATTCAGCGGGCACCTTGCCGGTCAGACTTGTAACCCGCATCACCCCGGTTAGGGTGATGCGGGAGAAGCCATTTTATGCAGGATGCCCGTGAATACGGTTATCGGCTAGAACTTGATGTTCACACCAGCATACAACGAGCGACCCATGCCCGGTACCGGCGTGCCCCAGGCAACGTCGCCACCTGACATGGTTTTGCCCTCACCCAGATAGGCGCCGCCCAGCGGGTGGTTGTAGAAGCGGTCGAGGGCGTTTTCGATGCCCATATCGAAGCGAACTTTTTTCCAGGTGTAACTGCTGCGCAAGTGCAGCAGGCCGTAACCCTGAGTCCGCATCTCATTGCGGGTTGCAGAGACATCCTTTTTGTTATCGACCAGTTCCAGCTCCGCGGTGTTGTTCCAGTTTTCCAGTTGCTGCACGATGGCCAGTCTGGCATTTAGCGGCATCATGTTGTACAGGTTGTCGCCGGTGGTGTCGTTCTCGCCATGCACATAATTCATCAGGGCGGTGGCGGTGAAGTTGCCATAAACGGTGTTTTCAGCCAGCGGCAGATGGCCGGAGACATCAACACCGTAGAGAGTAGCATCCTGATTGACATACTGGAGATAGACAAAATCTTCTGTTATGGCCAGGTTGGCGTCTGTGCATGTGCCGGTAGCGGCACCGGAACAGCGCTCGGCATCAATGTAGTCGGTGACGCGGGTGTAGTAGGGCGCAATATTGAGTCCCCATTTCTCCTGCGTAGCATCGTGCCAGTCATAGCTGGCGCTGACGGTGTGAGCCACTTCCGCTTCCAGCTCAAGGTTACCGACATAGCCGTTGCCATCGCCCGCCCAGTTGATCATGCGCATCGCCATGCCGCCGGTTGACCAGGTGTAGCGTTCATAGAGATTGGGCGAACGGGTCTTCTGGGCCAGGCCGAACTCGATGGTGCGGCTAGCATTCGGGGTGAAGCGGGCCAGTGCAGTCAGGTCTACATTGCCATCGGTTTTGGCGCGATCGGCGTCATTGAAAGTTGTTTCGTCAGCCAGGTATGAATCGTTGTAACCCTGAACATCTCCAGCATTCATCTTCACCTGTTCGTAGCGCAGGCCGAACTGAGACAGCCAGCGCTCACTCCACTGCGCCTCCCACTCGCCAAACAGTGCCAGGCGGTCGCGTTCACCGTCGTTGATGTTGACGAAGACGTCGGGGTACATACCTTTGCCAGAGGGATCCCACCAGTCGTCCAGGCGGTACTGCTGGGCCTCGGTGCCTACCCGCAACAGGTCGCGGGCCGACAGCTCGATGTCCGCCTTGAGTAGTAGGCCGCTATTATTCCCCTCGGTATCCATCGGCATACCGGCAGCACATCCTGTTTTACCGAGTGCAATGGTGCAGGATTCGCCATCAGGGTTTGTGCCGCCGCCATACCAGAAGAGCTTGTCATCATAGAACTGCATGGAGTGGCGGGTGCGCTCGTGATAGGCGCGCGCCTCCAGTGTGCCCCAGTCGAGCTGGGCGGTGTGGTCCAGGTTGATCTGCGTGCTGTCATTGCCGGTCATGTCCATGCGCTGGTTGGTCCAGCCCTGATCGGGGATATCCTGCATGCCGAGCTTCAGTTCGGTCAGGTGGTTGCCGTTGAGCATCGCCAGGCTGAGAGAGCGATTGGTGGATTTGTACATGGACGAACCGACCTCGTCGCCATCGAGAGCACTATCGCCCACGTCATTGACATAGGTTTGCGTCTTGAAATCGTCGCTTGCGCTGTAGTTGCCCGATTCGGTAGTGGAGCTGGTGTAGGTCAGGCTGAATTTTTCGTTGGCGGCGGTCGCGCTCAGATTGTCGCCGTAGGCATTGCCGTTGCTGCGATAGAAAAAACCGACCTCACCCTTGAGCAGGCCTTCTTCACCGGGTTCGGCGAATTCGGGCGCGGGTGAGTCGATCAGAATGGTGCCGCCGATGCTGTCGCCCCCGACGCTGACCGGTGAGATGCCGGCAAAGACCTGGGCGCTGCCGACATTGCTGGGGTCAATGTAGGAGAGTGCCGGGTTCATGTGATTGCCGCAGGCGGAGATCAGATCCATGCCATCGACCTTGATGCGCAGACGGTCATCGGCCAGGCCGTGAATTACCGGCAGACCGGAAACACCGCCGGAACCCTGAATGTTGAGGCCCGGAACATTCTTCAGCAGGCTGGCGGTGTCACTGGTGGTCGGTACCAGCGCTTGCAGCGTTTCGGCATCAACCGCAGTAGCGTTTAGCTGCGCACTTTCCGCCAGCGGTGAAGCGGTGACGGAAATCGTCGGCAGTAGAGTCTCTTCAGCAACGGCGGTACCGTGGGCAATAGTAGCGAGAAGCGTGGCGAGAAGTGTTCGTCGGGGAAAGAATGGTGCATGCATAGCAAGGGTTCCTGTGTCTCTTTTGAATGGAAAAAGTCATTTTGTTGTTCATAGATCGCAACTCTAAAAGCAATAGAGTTGCAGCGTGTATTGCAGTTTCAAACTGCTCATTGCCACAGTTAAAATAGGGCAAAAGGTTCAAATACAATTGCAGTTATGCTAGAAGGCTGTAGGATTTAGGATGAATTGGCCGTTCTCCTACTTCCTTGCTTCAATCCCCCTAAGCCCGACAGCCTTCTAGGCTGGTAATTATTAAATGCTGTCTAAACATTACCCAGAGCATTGACTGACCGTAGGCGACTATATTAAGAAAGGCGGTAACTTGGAATGTGGCAAAGTGTCGCAGAGTTTAATGCGACCGGGTTATCAACAATAAAAGCTCGAAGGTTCGCCCGTTTCAGAGTAAGCTCGGATTCGGTCTAAGGAATTTTATTTTTTTCAGGGAGGTTTGCTGATGACGTGTTCTTGCTCATTTCTCAAAATTATCATCGTGCTGTGCTGCTTTAATGCAGCCGTCGCTGTTGCGCAAAATAATGTATATCCGGCGCCGGAGTTGCTGCTGGCAAACAGTTATCATTCCGGCATCGAATTGCAGGACTACTGGGTGAGCGAAAAATACGATGGCGTAAGGGCCTACTGGAATGGTGCGGATTTTATCTCCAGGCAGGGTCATGTTTATCATGCCCCGCGATGGTTTAAAAAGCCCTTGCCTGAAACAGCGCTGGATGGCGAGCTCTGGTTAGGGCGAGGCCAATTTGATGTACTTTCCGGTCTTGTCAGGCGGCAATCGCCCGATGCTGAGGACTGGCGCGAGATCAAGTTTATGGTATTTGATCTGCCCGGCAGTGCGGAGGTTTTTGATCGCCGCCTGCTACAGCTGAAAAAAATAATCACTGATATCAATGCGCCCCATGTGCAGTGGGTTGAACAGTTCAAGGTTGCCAGTCATGAAGCGCTGGCAGAAATGTTGGACACGGTAGTGGCGCAGGGTGCGGAAGGTTTAATGCTGCATCGGGGTTCATCGCGGTATCAAAACGGCCGCTCAGATGATTTGCTCAAACTGAAAAAACACTTTGATGCCGAAGCGGTGGTGATCGGTTACCTTCCCGGCAAAGGTAAGTATCAGGGTATGTTAGGTTCGCTGGAAGTGGAAACGGCGGATAAGAAGCGGTTTAAAATTGGTAGCGGATTTTCCGATGCCGAGCGAAAAAACCCGCCCGCCATCGGTGCAACCATCACCTACAGATACTTCGGCCTGACCGCTAATGGCATACCGCGCTTTGCCAGTTTTATGCGCGTGCGGGATAGTTTTTAATAACAAGTGCGTTCACCGCAGAGACGCTGAGAAAACCTTAATGATTGTTTGCAGCGCCGTAGGCGCTGTATTAATAAAACCTCTGCGCCTCTGCGTTGAAAAAAGTTCTTGACCTAAATCTACAACCCAAAAAAAGCCCCGACTAGCGGGGCTTTTTTATTACTGTACGTTCGACTTATTTGTGAACGCCCAGTTTGTCTCTCCAGCCTGGGTAGATGGAATCTGCATCACCAGGGAAAGATTCGAATGCGCGAGCGAATTCTTTGTGCTCTTTCGCGTATTCGATTGGGTCAGCACCCTGCTTCCAGCAATCAAATGCCTGATGCAGTGATTTAGCACCGGCAGCAGGAGAATCGATATGGCCGTAAGAACCACCACCTGAAGTGTTGATAACGTTACCGTGACCCAGGTTCTCGAAGAAGCCGGGAAGACGTAGCGCGTTCATGCCACCGGAGATGATTGGAGTGGTTGGTTTCATGCCGTACCATTTCTGGTGGTAAACCGGACCCTGACACTCGTCACGCTCGATCATGTAGGCAATCAGCTTGTCTTCTTGACCGCCTTCCATTTTACCGTAACCCATGGTGCCCACGTGGATGCCTGACGCACCCTGTAAGCGTGAGAACTTGGCCAGTACATAGGCATCATAACCACGTTTCGCGGAAGGCGAAGTGATCATGCCATGACCGGCACGGTGGTAATGCAAATACTGTGCAGGGTAGTTGCGACGTGCAGTGGTCACCATGCCCGGGCCGCCGACAAAACCGTCAACCAGGAAGGCAACGTGAGCAGCATTTTCAGCAAACGTTTCCAGTACAAAGTCAGCACGTGCGCACATTTCGTGGTGATCGTCAGCAGTGATGTTGGCAGAGAATAACTTGGCTTCGCCAGTTTCATCCTGTGCGCGTGCCAGGGCATCAGCCACTAAAGGAATAACTTTCTTCATCGGACAGAAAGTTTGGTTACCCTGAGGTTCATCATTCTTGATAAAGTCGCCGCCCAGCCAGAACTGGTAAGCCGCATCAGCGAAAGGCTCGGGACGCAGACCCAGTTTAGGCTTGATGATAGTACCGGCGATGTAACCACCATCGACTAACGGGCGATCCAGAATGCGCCACATGTCAGAGATATCCATTGAGGGGCCGTCAAACAGTTGCAGCATTTTGGGTGGGATGTAGAAGTCATAAATTTTCGCTTCTTTTACATCGCCCATGCCTTGGTTGTTACCAATGATCAGTGTCAGTAAAGACACGATCATGGCGCGACCGTCGATGACATTGCGGTCAAACAGTTCGTTTGGATACGCAATGTGCATCTCAAGCTTGGCTTCATCGATGTGATAAACCAGCGCATCGACGCCTTTGGTGAAATCATCAGTGGTAGAAACTTCAACGTTGGTACCGGTAGATGATTCCGCTGCGAAATGTGCTGCTGTTTCCAGGTAACCGTGGCCTGCTACAGGCTCCATGTGGTAAGCGACCAGAATGTGCTTGCCATTGGCTAATAAATCTTCTTCTTTCAGACTTAGGTCTGAATAACGTGCTGACTGATCCATAAGATATCCTCAGATTAATAAAAATTTGGCCTGGTGAAGCGGCTTTTGTGGCCTGTATTCCGGCCTCTTTTTCCAGGGAAGCTCACTATAGCGTCGGTTTTTCATAAATGATACTCAGAGTTTTTGATTGTAATCATAAGGTAAGACTTATGGTATAATTGCAGCTATGCATCTTACATTAAGACAAATTGAAGTTTTCATCGCGGTGGTCCAGCACCTTAATTACACCCGTGCCGCGGAAGAGCTGCATTTGAGCCAGCCCGCGGTCTCTATGCAGATTCGCCAGCTGGAAGATAATATTGGGCTGCCGCTATTCGAGCAGCTGGGCAAGCAGATGTTTCTCACCGACGCCGGGCGCGAAATGCATACCTATGGTCGCAGGGTCAAGGATCTAATGGACGAGGCGGACAAGGTTTTTCAGGCCATCAAGGGGCTGGGGCGGGGGGAGCTGTCGATTTCGGTTGCGACCACGGCCAGCCACTTCGCCACCCGCCTGCTGGCGGCCTTTTCCCGGCAGCATGAAGGCATCACCATCAGTCTGGACATCACCAATCGTGAAACCCTGCGTCGCCAGCTGGATAATAATGAGCGTGATCTGGTCATTATGGGGCAGCCCCCCGAAGGTCTGGAAGTGGAGGCGACCGCCTTCATGGACAACCCGCTAGTGATGATTGCACCAGCCAATCACCCTCTGGCCGGGCGTAAAAAAATTCCGCTGGCGCATTTCTCTCAGGAACATTTTGTGGTGCGTGAACCCGGTTCAGGCACCCGCAGCGCGTCTGAGCGGTTTTTTGACCAGCAGGGTGTGACCTTCAATACGGGCATTGAGATGACCAGTAATGAGGCGATCAAACAGGCGGTGGAGGCGGGTCTGGGTCTGGGTATCGTGTCGATTCATACACTGGAGCTGGAGCTGGAGACTAAAAGGCTGACAGTGCTGGATATCGAGGATTTTCCCATTCAGCGCTCCTGGTACATCCTGCAGCGCAAGGGCAAGCGCATTTCACCGGC
>JAQICG010000242.1 GCA_027858635.1 Gammaproteobacteria bacterium
CGCGCTGTTCGCGCACAGATCATTTTTTCTTTTAAACACATGTTAAATGGGGATGCATTCTATTTTTTCAAGATGAAAAACAGCAAAAAAAACTAGGTGCACGCCATTAACCACGATGATAGGGGTGGTTATTCAAAATGCTCCACGCCCGGTACAGCTGCTCCACCACGATCACGCGCACCAGTGGATGCGGGAAGGTGAGATCGGAGAGCGAAATTTTGAGCACCGCTTTTTGCAGCAGCTCTTCGGAGACGCCATCCGGTCCGCCGATGATCAGGGCGATATCCTGCCCCTGCTGCATCCAGTTATCCAGAATGGTGGATAACTTTTCGGTCGTTACGCGTTTGCCCCGCACATCCAGCGCCACGATCTGGCTGTTGGCAGGCACGGCGGCCAGCAGCAGCCGGCTTTCATCGCGAACAATGCGCTGAATAACGGCATTTTTGCCGCGCTTGAGAGTGGGAATTAACAGTTGAGTGAGTTTGAGCTCGTGGGGCAGACGCTTGAGGAAATCAGCGCAGGCAAGGTCCACCCAGGCGGGCATTTTATGTCCGGCTGCGACAAGGCGGATATGCATATTTTAATCGGCTGATTCCTGATCGTTATCAGCTTGCTGATCGATTTTCTGCTTTTCTTCGAGCGTGACTTTCCACAGGCCTTCAAGATCGTAGAAGCCCCTGGCTTCCTTCTGCATCACATGAACGATAACGTCGCCCAGATCGACCAGCACCCAATCAGCGTCGGTTTCACCTTCGATACCCAGAGGCTGATTGCCGGCGTGCTTGGATTCCATAACAACATTACTGGCAATGGATCTTACGTGACGACCTGAATTGCCGCTGGCGACAAATACGGTATCCGCCACACTGGTCTTACCGGTCACGTCCAGCTCCACGATATCCTCAGCTTTCATATCCTCCAGGGCTTTTCTGACCAGTGCTCTGACTTCATCAACATTCATGTATTCAATTTCTCTAGTAGTTTCAAACGCACCGCTTCCGGCAGTAAATACCGAATATCCTGTCCCGCTTGAAGTTGTTTTCGTATGTTGCTGGCTGATATATCCAGCTGGGTCACGGATTGTAACAGAATTCGCCCCGCCTCCGCCCGTTTAAGTTCGCCCGCATCATCGGTGCGATGGCGCTCGAGCGCCTGTAACTCCGGCGCTGTCGGCCAGTCAAATCCGGGCCTGGCGATGACCACGATGTGGCAGAACTCCAGTATGCGCTGCCACTGATGCCACTGATGCAATCCGGCGAAGGCATCCATGCCCAGAATCAGGCAGAGGTGATGGCCGGGGAAATCCGCGCGCAACGAGGTCAGAGTATCGACCATGTAGGACTTGCCCTCACGATCCAGCTCGCGGCAATCCAGCTCGAAACCGGGCATGTCCTGCACGGCAATTTCCAGTAGCTGCTTGCGGGTGGTGACATCCAGCCACGGCTGTTCACGATGCGGCGGCACACTGTTGGGCAGAAACCGCACCTGCTCCAGATCAAGCGCCTGCATCACATCCAGCGCCGTCCGCAGATGCCCGAAGTGCACCGGATCGAAAGTGCCGCCAAGAATGCCGAGCAGTGGTTTTGAATTAGTCATAGTTATTCAATGTTGATGAAACCAAAAACCTTTTTACCGCAGAGGCGCAGAGAAAAAAATACTGTCCGCGAAAAACGCGAATGACGCAAATAAGGCATTAATTAACAGCGAAAAGTTAAAACACAGCCAAACAGAAAAAGCTTTTACTGCCAACTGATAACTGCCAACTATCACTTCAACTAAGTTCTGATGTGCCCATCACCCAGCACTATATATTTCTGGCTGGTCAGCCCTTCCAAACCGACCGGCCCACGCGCGTGCAGTTTGTCGGTGCTGATGCCGATCTCGGCACCGAGGCCGTATTCAAAGCCGTCGGCAAACCGCGTCGAGGCATTGACCATCACCGAACTGGAATCGACTTCACGCAGGAATCGGCGCGCCAGTGTGTAGTTCTCGGTGATGATCGATTCGGTATGCTGCGAGCTGTGGGCGTTAATATGCTCAATCGCCATGTCGATGCCCTCGACCACGCGAATCGAAAGAATCGGTGCCAGATATTCGGTGTCCCAGTCTTCATCGGTGGCAGCAAGCACGCCTTCGACCAGGGCACGGGTTTTTTCGCAGCCGCGCAGTTCGACGCCTTTGGCCTTGTATTCATCGCAGAGTTTTGGCAACACTGCGCCGGCAATTTTTTCATCCACTAGCAGCGTTTCCAGGGTGTTGCAGGTGCCATAACGCTGGGTTTTGGAATTGAGCGATACGCGAATCGCCTTCTCGATATCGGCAGAGGCGTCGATATAAACATGGCAAATGCCGTCGAGGTGCTTGATTACCGGCACCAGTGATTCATTACTGATGCGCTCGATCAGCCCCTTGCCGCCGCGTGGAATAATCACATCGATCGACTCTTTCATGCGCAGCATTTCGCCCACGGCTTCGCGGTCGGTGGTTTCGATCACCTGCACCACATCCGTCGTCAGACCGGCCTGTTCCAGACCGTAACGAATGCATTCGGCAATCGCCTGATTGGAATGAAACGCTTCCGAACCGCCGCGCAAAACACAGGCGTTGCCCGACTTCAGACACAGCCCCGCCGCATCGGCAGTCACATTGGGCCGCGATTCATAAATGATGCCGATGACGCCCAGCGGCACACGCATGCGCCCGACCTGAATGCCGGAAGGCCGGTAAGCCATGTCGGTGATTTCGCCGACCGGGTCGGAGAGCGAGGCAATCTGGCGCAGGCCTTCGGACATCGAGCGAATGCCCTTATCGGTGAGCTCAAGGCGATCCAGCAGCGCTGCATCCAGCCCTTTGGCCTTGCCTGCCTGCAAATCCAGGGCATTGGCCTGCTTCAGTTTCTCCGCCTCAGCATCGATGCGGTCAGCCATAATATTCAGCGCCCTGTCCTTCATCGCCGTTTCGGCCCGGCCAATTTCCCGCGAAGCCACGCGCGCGCGCTGCCCCAGTTGCGACATATAATTTTTTACATCAATGGATTCGGATTGTTTGTTCATGATAGACCTGAATGTGGTTGCACTTACCCTGCCGCCGGACGCACCGACAACCGCTGAACCGGCATTATATCGAATACCGGCCGCACGGGTAAGCGTTGCCTTTTTGCCGCTTCAATAATAGCGGTTGAAAACTGTATATCGCTGTTGGTTGCTTGAGTTTAGGCTGCCGAATTCAGAATCATAGTCAAATCCAGTACTGGTCAACGACCACCGACAGCGCAACCAAAAAATAGCGCCAATGCCAAAATGGCGGTATGTATAGATGACTTAGCGCCGGCTGCGCACCCTGCCTGTCGCCAGCAGGAAGCTCAGCATTCTCAGTTCATCGCGGGCGTCGCCGGCTTCGAAGCCTTTGCTGATGCCTTCGATTTTCATGCAGCGTTGCAGTAACGAGCGCAGGGTTTTTTCGTTGTGACGAGAGAGTGCAGCTTTGAACAGGGGCATGCGGTTGCCCCACACGCCGGAGCGTTTTAAGGTGAATTCAGCGGAGGAGGGATCGGCGGCAGCCTGACAAAGCAGGCGGATTTCCTTGGTCAGCACCCAGATGATAGCCAGCGGGTCGATGCCTTCGGCATTGAGGCTGTTGAGGATTTTTATGCTGCGCGGCGCGTCGCCCTTGAGCGCGGCATCGACCAGTTCGAAAGCGCTGAAGCGGGAGTTTTCGGTGATCGCGTCGCTGACGTTTTCACAGCAGATATCGCCGGGGCCGACGAACAGATAGATTTTATCGATCTCCTGCGCGGCGGCCAGCAAATTGCCTTC
>JAQICG010000431.1 GCA_027858635.1 Gammaproteobacteria bacterium
AAATTAATGTCCGCAGATAAATACCGGCAAAAACAAAACTTAAGGCCTTTAGTCCACAGATGAACGCAGATGAACACAGATAAGATCAAAAGCAAAGCATATATCCGCGAAAAACGCCAAGGACGCGAAAAAGGCAAAAATAATAACTTCAAAGGTTTTTTCGCGTTCTTCGCGGATACAGATTTTGACTTTATCTGTGTTCATCTGTGGACTAATTATCTTTTATCTTCACCTACATTCATCTGCGGGCTAAACGCCCTAACACCTCAATCCAGCACCCTGCAAAGCTCTAACGCGTCCCGGGTTTCGGCGACATCGTGCACCCGAAACCATCGCGCCCCTTTGCCATAGGCGATCACGGCGGCAGCGACACTGCCAATAAGCCGCTGTTCAACCGGTCGATCGAGAATCGTGCCCAGCATACTTTTGCGCGAGACCCCGATTAACACCGGAAAATCCAGCGCACAGAGTTCAGGCAGTCGCGAAAACAGCTCGATATTATGCTCCAGCGATTTACCAAAGCCGAAACCGGGGTCGAACAATATCTGCTCCACAGCAATACCTGCCTCCATACAATACTGCGCCCTGGCCAGTAAAAAATCACGTACCTCAGCCACCACACCTGAATATTCCGGACTCTGCTGCATGGTGCGCGGCTCACCCTGCATATGCATCAAACATACCGACACACCCAGTTCGGCACAGCATTCCACCGCACCCTCAGCCCGTAAGGCTTTAACGTCATTAACCAGATTCGCCCCAGCCCGCACGGCGGCGGCCATCACCTCCGGCTTGCTGGTGTCGATCGAAATCTGAACTTCGCACTGCCGGCGAACGGCCTCGATCACCGGCACCACCCGTTCAATCTCCTGCTCCGCATTCACCGGCTGCGCCCCCGGACGCGTGGACTCACCACCCACATCAATCACCTGCGCACCCTCAGCCTGCATCGCCAGCGCCCGCGCCACTGCGGCATCGACACGATCATACTCGCCGCCATCGGAAAATGAATCCGGCGTGACATTCAGAATACCCATAATCACCGGTTCATCACCGGCCATTAGCTGATCTATTGTTAAAGTTGCAACACTCATAATCACGCCATAAAAAAGCCGAAGCCGAAAAGCACTAACTTAAGCGCTTTCACCCACAAACTCAAACGCCGGGCAGGAAATTTCATGATCACAATAAAACACCCTTAAAAACTTATGTCCTCAGTTGAACGTAGATAAAAACCTAAAAACAACAGTTCGCGAAAAACGCCAAAGACGCGAAAAGGGCAAAAAAATTAATAGTTTAAAAGCTTTTTTGGCGTCCTTGGCGTTGTTCGCGGATATGTTTTGCTTTTGACCTTATCCGCACTCATCTGCGGACCACATTTTTTATTCATAACGCGAACGCAAAAAAGGAGGCCGAAGCCCCCCTTTTTATATCACTTTACAAGACGATTAATGCTGACCCGCCGGGCCGCCGATTTTTCCATCGGATTTTTCATCCTCATCCGATTCGGCAGTTTCCGGCTTTTTGGAATCATCGCCACCACTGTCATCTGTATCCACCCAGTCCTGAGGCGGTGGTGGCACATTGCCTTCCATCAGGGCGTCAATCTGAACCACGTCGATGGTCTCGTACTTCATCAAGGCCTCAGCCATCATGTGCAGGACATTAATACGCTCGGTCAGAATGTTTTTCGCACGTTCATAGTTACGATCGATAAATGCTCGAATCTCTTCATCGATAATGCGCGCGGTATCGTCAGCCATGGTCTTGTGCTGCGTAACTGAACGCCCCAGAAAGACCTCGCCTTCGTCTTCAGAGTATGTCAATGGCCCCAGGCGCTCAGACAGACCCCATTTGGTGACCATGTTACGTGCGATGTCTGTCGCTCGCTCAATGTCGTTTGACGCGCCGGTAGTGACTTTTTCCACTCCCATTATCAGCTCTTCAGCCAGGCGTCCGCCAAATAAACTCGAAATCATGCTTTCCAGCTTTTGCTTGCTCTGACTATAGCTGTCTTCCAGCGGCAAAAACATGGTCACACCCAGCGCACGTCCACGCGGAATGATGCTGACTTTATAGACCGGATCATGCTCGGGTACCATACGACCGACAATGGCGTGACCGGCTTCATGATAAGCCGTATTGCGCTTTTCGACTTCAGACATCACCATGGAACGGCGTTCGCTGCCCATCATGATCTTGTCTTTAGCGCGCTCAAAGTGCGACATATTCACATCTTTGCTGTTCTCGCGCGCCGCAAACAATGCGGCTTCGTTTACCAGATTCGCCAAATCTGCACCCGAAAATCCCGGTGTGCCACGCGCAAGAATGGATGGCTTCACGTCTTCCGCTGTCGGCACTTTACGAATGTGCACCTTGAGAATCTGCTCGCGGCCGCGAATATCCGGCAATGGCACCACCACCTGACGGTCAAAACGACCGGGACGCAATAAAGCCGGGTCCAGTACGTCGGGACGGTTGGTAGCAGCGATCACAATCACACCCTCGTTGCCTTCAAAACCGTCCATCTCAACCAGCAGCTGATTCAAAGTCTGTTCACGCTCGTCGTGACCACCGCCTACACCGGCACCGCGTTGGCGACCGACGGCATCAATCTCGTCGATAAAAATAATACAGGGGGCGTGTTTTTTGGCGGTTTCGAACATGTCGCGTACCCGCGACGCACCGACACCGACAAACATTTCAACAAAATCCGAACCCGAGATGGTGAAGAAAGGCACCTTGGCCTCGCCCGCAATCGCCCTGGCCAGCAGAGTTTTACCGGTACCGGGTGAGCCCATCATCAGTACGCCGCTGGGGATCTTGCCGCCCAGCTTCTGGAATTTGGTCGGGTCTTTCAAAAACTCAACCAGTTCAACCACCTCTTCCTTAGCCTCTTCGGCACCGGCGACGTCTTCAAAGGTCACCTTGATCTGGTCTTCGCCCAGCATGCGTGCCTTACTTTTGCCAAAGGACATCGCGCCGCGGCCACCGCCACCACCGCCCTGCATCTGACGCATGAAGAAGATCCAGACGCCGATGAGCAACAAGAACGGGAACCAGGAAATGAGTATCTGCACCCAGATAGACTGATCTTCCGGTGGTGCCGCCTCAATTTCCACGTTGTACTGGAGCAGATCGCCGATCATGGCGGTATTATCGGTCTCCGGGCTATAGCTGCTGAATACAGCCCCCGTTCCCAGCTTGCCCTTGATATCCTGGCCATTGATCTTGACCTGATTAACCTCGCCCTGCTTCACCATTTCGATGAATACGGAATAAGGGATGGATTGCACAGGCGCGGTGGGTTTACTAAAGTTATTGAACACCGACAGCAATACAATTGCAATCACTGCCCATAACACTAGATTTTTAGCGAGATCGTTCAATTAATACTCCAAATTAGCTTGACTATATATTAGCCATGATTAACGTTACTACAATTTATAACCGGTGGCCAGTGCGTATATTTCCCGGCTTCTCGCTCTCGAAGCTTTTGGTTTTCGCACCACCACCTTTGAAAAATGCTGTTTCATGGCTCGATGATAGTCATCAAAACCCTCGCCCTGAAAGAGTTTGACCAGTAAAGCGCCACCCGGTTTAAGCATCTGCTGAGCAAGATCCAGCGCCAGCTCGGCCAGTTAGTAGGTGGGCGGAATATCCTCGACATCCACACCATTTATATTGGGTGCCATATCCGAAAAAACAAGGTCTGCTTTAACCTCCCCCATGGCCTGCACCAAATTATCAAGCGCTTCATCCTCTCTGAAATCACCTTCTATGATATGCACGCCGGCGATTGGTTCCATCGGCAGAATATCCAGCGCAATCATCCGCCCCTTCTTACCCACCAATTTAACCGCATATTCAGACCAGCCCCCGGGCGCGGCGCCGAGGTCAATCACCGTCATGCCCGGTTTTATCAGGCGGTCTTTTTCCTGAATCTCGATCAGCTTGTAAATCGCGCGCGAGCGGTAGCCGTCCTTCTGGGCACGCTGAACATATTCGTCGTCGAAATGTTCTTTTAGCCACTTTTTACTGCTCTTACTGCGACTCATCTACGGTGACTCATGATATAGTTCGACAATTATAATGCTCTCGGCTTTTCAACTTATGTCTTTAACCAAAAACCAGCTTAAACATCTACGCGGCCTCTGCCACTCACTCAACCCTGTCGTCCGGATTGGACAGAAAGGCCTGACCGACGAGGTGCTCAGCGAACTCGAAATCGCACTGAATCATCACGAGCTGGTCAAGATTAAAGTCTCGGTCGATGACCGGGAAGCGAGGCAGAAGTTAATAGAACAAATTTGCGCACAAAGCGGATCAGAAAAAATACAGGTCATCGGGAAAACCGTGTCCGTCTACCGCCGCAACGAAAGCGACCCGGTTATTGAACTGCCATAAAAGTCCGCCTGCACCCGACAGTCTCCTAGATATATTTGATTGAGATAATCTCGAGGCTTCTCAAACCACCGGGAGTCTGCACATCGACTACATCACCTTCTTCCTTACCAATCAGTGCGCGTGCAATGGGAGAGCCGATTGAGATCTTATTGAGTTTGATATCTGCTTCATCGTTACCCACGATCTGATAGGTCACTTCATCACCGGTATCATCATCGGCTACCACCACGGTCGAACCGAAAACCACTTTGCCGTTAGCATCAATTTTGGTGACATCAATAATGGTGGCATTACCGAGTTTGGATTCAATATCCTTGATCCGGCCTTCAATAAAACTCTGCTGATCACGGGCGGCATGGTATTCGGCATTCTCTTTCAGGTCACCGTGAGCACGTGCTTCCGCAATCGCCTCGATCACTTTAGGTCGTTCTACCGACTTCAAGCTCCTCAACTCATCCTGCAATCTCTCTGCACCATGAACGGTAATGGGCGCTTTATTCATAGCTGTACTCCTTATGTATTTTTAGCCAGTATCTCGGCATGCATATCTTGCAAGCGTGTCACGGTATTCTGCTCGAGATACTTCAGGGCGCGGCAGGTTGCCTGCGCCCCGGCAATAGTTGTTGTGTAGCTGATCTTACCCTGTAGCGCCGAAGCTCGGATGGTGTAGGAATCGGCGATGGCCTTTTTGCCTTCTGAGGTATTAATAATAAAACTGATTTCGCCATTCTTAATCATATCAACGATATGCGGACGGCCTTCGTAAACCTTGTTGACGAGTTTGCACTCTATGCCCGCGGCATGCAATGCACGCCCGGAGCCCTTGGTCGCGACCAGCCCGTAGCCTCTTTCTGCCAGCTCTCGTCCCAGCTCCGTCGCCGCGGCGCGATCACGGTCACGCACACTGATAAAGACATTGCCGCCCGAGGGCAGAACGATACCGGCACCCAGCTGCGCCTTGGCGAAAGCCATGCCGAAACTGTGCCCCAATCCCATAACTTCGCCGGTGGATTTCATTTCCGGCCCCAGCAAAGGGTCCACGCCGGGGAACTTTACGAACGGAAACACCGATTCTTTCACGGCATAAGTTTCGGGCACCACCTCCTCGGTGATTCCCTGCTCGGCCAGCGTTACGCCGACCATGCAACGGGCGGCAATTTTGGCCAGCGGTACGCCGGTCGCCTTGGATACGAAAGGCACGGTGCGTGATGCGCGCGGGTTCACTTCCAGCAGATAAATGTTGTCACCCTGAATCGCAAACTGAATATTCATCAGCCCGACCACATCCATTTTCAGCGCCAGCCGGCAGGTCTGTTCGCGCAGGCGATCCTGAATTTCTTTTGATAAGGTATAAGGCGGTAACGAACAGGCTGAATCACCCGAATGCACGCCCGCCTCCTCGATGTGCTCCATAATGCTGCCAATCAATACCTGCTCGCCGTCACAGATGGCATCTACATCCACTTCTACGGCATCATCCAGAAAACGATCCAGCAGTATCGGTGCATCATTGGAAACGCTGACGGCGGTTTTAATGTAGTTCTTCAGGTCCGCCTCGTCGTAGACGATTTCCATGGCACGACCGCCCAGCACATACGATGGCCGAACCACCAGCGGATAACCCACTTCAGCCGCCTGCGCAATCGCTTCATCGGCATTTCTGGCCAGACGATTTGGCGGCTGCTTAAGACCCAGCTCA
>JAQICG010000124.1 GCA_027858635.1 Gammaproteobacteria bacterium
AGTGTGCCCAGCGAAATGCCGCTGATGATTCTGTATCTGCGGGGGAAAAGCCCGCGGTGGGGCTCGGTGCCGATGGGCATTTCCGAAACCCCTGCGCCGTGATTGGCGATCTCTTCGGCCAGGGCGCGGTGGGCCGCCGGATAGACGATATCCAGACCATGAGCCACCAGTGCGATGGTGCCAGCGATGCCCTGCAATGCGCCCTGATGACTGGCGCCATCGATGCCACTTGCCAGGCCACTGGTGATGGTGATGCCGGAAGTGGAGAGGTATTTGGCAAAATCGGAAGCGGTTCTTCTGCCCGCCGCGGTGGGATTGCGACTGCCCACCATGGCCAGCTGCGGCTGTTGCAGGTAGTCGGGGTCGCCGCGCACAAACAATACCGGCGGCGGATGGACAATGGATTTCAGCTGTGGCGGGTATTGCGGATCGAGCAGGGTGAGGATGTGGTGATTGTCCGCCGCATTCAGCCATTCGAGATCAAGCTGTACTGCATCAAGGTCGGGCTGCTGAATGGCGGCGATGGTCTGTGAGTTGAATCCCAGTTCTGAGAATTGACCGCGACTGGCGGCCAGAGTCTTTTCAGGCGATCCGAAGCGATCCAGTAATTTATGGAAACCCGCTGCGCCGTGTCCGGTGGCGCGCAGCAATATCAGCCAGTCTTTGACATCATTCATGCTTTGCTCCTCATCCCTGACGAGGCGTTGCCTCGCTGTAAGCCTGATTAATATTAAGGTGTAGCAACAGCGTCGTTGTTATTAATGACCAATGTTGATTCCAGAATCAGGCCGTAACTGACCTTATCAAAGACCTGAAAGACCATCATCAGGCCGCTACGCCGATCCGGCAGCTTGACCTCAGCCTTGCCCCTGGGGTCGAAGCGATCAGTGATGGTATTGCCTGCCGACAGGGTCTCCAGCAGGTGGCCCACTTCAATACCATCGCGGTTGCCGCGATTGACTACAGCGATCTGGAATTTGGCGATGCCGAAGAGCGCATCGAACAGTGATATAATCTGGCCTTCAATTTTGTGATCAGGGGTGCGTGGGTAATAGAGTGTGTCTCCGATGCTTTTATCCAGAGGCAACAGACGATCCCCGTTTGATATTTCGCGCTCGGCAGAAGTGATTCGGGCAATAGCCGGGTCACCGTATTGCTTGATGTAGGCCTCGCCCGCGTAGACGGCTTCGTAACCCAGAATCTCTTCACTTCCGGGATCGGTTAGCGCCTCGCCGGGGCGAAAAACGGCAAAGCGAATACGTTCTTTATCCAGCTCCCCGCGAATATAAACGGTGTTGTCTTGCGCCATCATCAGGTGCTCGTCGGCACTACCGAGAATATAAGTAGCGCTATCCAGCTCCTCTTTGGTGACAACACGGGGTTTGCTGAGGAACTGGCGGATGGCGTCGCCGGGAATGGTGACCACGCTGGCATCAAGGCCTTGCTTACGGATGCTCGGACTCAGTTTTACTACCTTTAACTCACGTACTCCAGTGGTTGTGGTGACTTTTTGAGGCTCTTGTTTGACCACCTGTGGCTTGCCATTAACATAGATGAGGGTTAGTACGTCGCCGGGATAAATCAGATGCGGATTTTCAACCTGCTGATTTTTATGCCAGATTTCAGGCCAGAACCAGGGGTCGCGCAGAAACTGGCTGGAGATATCCCAGAGGGTGTCGCCTTTTTTTACGGTGTACTGAAGCGGACGTTTGTCTCTGAGCTGGATGCTGGCTTGCTTTTGTTCACTGTCATCGGCAGCTGCAGTTTCCGCCTGTTTTTCAGCGGCCTGCGAGCTGTCCACTTTGACGGTTGAGGGAGACACGGCGTGGGAAGGGTCGGGTGTGCGTTTGGATGGAGACGAGCAGGCGGAGACGCCTGAAGCCACTAAAAAGGTTACAATTGTATATTTGATGAAGATGACGGGTATGTTCATTGTTATTTTAGGCTCCAGTATTTCCCTGAAATTATCCGTTGTTTTCAACAGTTTAGCTGATAAACTTCGATTTATTAAGTAAGTTCTCAGTAATTTTAGCAGAAATCCCAAAACTAGCCCTGATCTGAAGAAATTAATATGGCCCAGCTCGAAATTTTGCACTACCCGGATCCCCGCCTGCGCACTCAGGCCAGAGCGGTTGAAAGCGTTGATGACGAAATTCGTCAGCTGGTGGATGACATGTTTGAAACCATGTACGCCGCACCGGGTATCGGTCTGGCCGCGACTCAGGTGAATATTCACCGGCAGGTCCTCGGCATTGATGTCAGTGAGGAAAAGAACCAGCCGCTGTGTCTGATCAATGCGGAGATTGTAGAAAGCGAAGGCGAAGAGGAGTCGGAAGAGGGCTGCCTGTCGGTGCCGGATATTTACGACCGGATACGCCGCGCCGAGCGGATTAAGGTAAAGGCGCTGGATCGCGATGGCGATGCCTTCACCCTGGAGGCCACCGGACTGCTGGCGGTGTGCATCCAGCACGAGATTGATCATCTTCAGGGTAATCTGTTTGTCGATTATCTGTCGCCCCTGAAGCAGCAGCGGCTAAGAAAGAAGATCGAAAAGGCGCGGCGTTTGAATGCGACAGTCTGAACATGAGCGTGCAGCCGTCATCATTAATCGGGTGGCCCGATTAATGCTCCTTGAGAGACCATTCGGCATTGTTCCTCAGAGAGTTAACCGTGTCTGAATCTGTTCGAATTGTCTATGCGGGCACGCCCGATTTCGCGGTGGCGCCTCTGGTTTCATTGATCGCCTCCGGTTATGAGGTGATTGCCGTCTATACTCAACCCGACCGTCCCGCCGGCCGCGGACGCGAACCCCGGCCTTCGCCGGTCAAGCAAAAGGCGCTGGAACATCAGATTCCGGTGTTTCAACCGGAGTCGCTCAAATCGGAAGCGGCGCAAAGTGAGTTGCGCGAGCTAAAGCCCGATTTAATGGTGGTGACCGCTTACGGCCTGTTGCTGCCGCAGGCGGTGCTGGAAATTCCGCGTCTGGGCTGCATCAATGTTCACGCCTCCTTGTTGCCGCGATGGCGCGGGGCGGCACCGATCCAGCGCGCCATACTGGTGGGCGACACGCAGACGGGCATCACCATCATGCAGATGGACAAAGGGCTGGACACTGGTGACATGCTGGCGACGCAGGCCTGTTCTATTAGCGATGATGAAACCGGTGCCAGCCTGCACGACCGTCTCATGGTGATGGGTGCAGAAACCCTGATGAATATGCTGCCGGATTTTATCGCCGGAAAAATCACCCCGCAGAAACAGGATGATGCGCAGGCGACTTACGCCCGTAAACTGAGCAAGCAGGAAGCCGAGGTCGACTGGTCGTTGCCGGCGGCGCAGATCCATCGCACCGTGCGCGCCTATAACGCCTGGCCGGTGGCTTTCACCTACTGGCGCAAAAAAAACCAGCGCGAGGCCTTGCGCATCTGGAAGACTGAAGTGCTGCCGGTGGCTGCAAATGCGGTCGCGGGCACGGTATTGCATTGCGGGCGTGAAGGCATTGAGGTGGCCACCGGCGAGGGCGTGCTGCACCTGTTGCAGGTGCAGCCTTCCGGCAAGAAGATGATGGCCGCCGCCGATTTCGCCAATGCCCACCATCTCGATGGCCAGGTGCTGGGAGCCTGTCTGACTTGAAGAATCGAAGCGAAAATTTGACTGGGCGAGGACAGATTTTGCCGGTTTTGCAGGGCAATAGTCGTTCTATTGCCCAAAAA
>JAQICG010000174.1 GCA_027858635.1 Gammaproteobacteria bacterium
CGCCATGCTCCAACAGCACGTCCTTGCCGGCGACGCCGATGTCGGCGGCACCGAACTGCACATAGGTGGGTACATCGGTGGCGCGAATGATCACCAGCTTGACGTCGTCCTGATTGGTATCAAGTATCAGCTTGCGGCTTTTTTCAGGGTCTTCAGCCGGAATAATATTGGCCGCTTCCAGCAGAGGGAGCGTCTCTTTGTAAATTCGGCCTTTGGATAAAGCGATGGTAATCATGGTATTTTTTTACAATTTATTCTGTTAATTAATTTTTAAGATTAAACAGGTATGCGGCGAATGTTTGCGCCCAGCAATGCCAGTTTTTCTTCGATGATTTCATAGCCGCGGTCGATGTGATAGATGCGGTGAACTTCGGTCTCACCCTCGGCCACCAGACCCGCCATAATCAAACTCGCCGATGCGCGCAGGTCGGTTGCCATAATAGGCGCGCCGGTTAATTTTTCGACGCCGCGCACAATGGCGGTATTGCCTTCCACTTCGATGTCTGCACCCATGCGCTGCAACTCCTGCACGTGCATGAAACGATTTTCAAATACCGTTTCAACCACCGTGGCGGTACCTTCGGCAATCGTATCCAGGGCGACAAACTGCGCCTGCATGTCAGTGGGAAATGCTGGATAGGGGGCAGTGCGAATATTCACCGCTTTGGGGCGTTTGCCGTGCATGTCCAGCGATATCCAGTCATCACCGACTTCGACATCGGCACCGGCTTCACGTAATTTATCGATCACCGCGTCGAGCAGTCTGGGCGCGGTGTCTTTCACCATAATCTTACCGCCGGTGATCGCCGCCGCGACCAGGTAGGTGCCGGTCTCAATGCGATCAGGCAGTACACGATAACGAATACCCTGCAATTTTTCCACACCATTGATGGTGATGGTATCGGTACCAGCACCCTCAATTTTTGCGCCCATGGCGATGAGGAAATTGGCCAGGTCGACCACTTCCGGCTCCCGCGCCGCGTTTTCAATGGTGGTGACGCCGTCTGCCAATGCCGCCGCCATCATCAGATTCTCAGTACCGGTGACGGTGACGATGTCCATCACCAGTCGAGCGCCTTTTAGCCGTTTGGCCTTGGCGATGATGTAGCCGTTTTTAACTTCGACCTCTGCGCCCATGTCCTGCAGGCCTTTAATATGCAGATTAACCGGGCGCGAACCGATGGCACAGCCGCCGGGCAACGAGACTTCCGCTTCGCCGAATCGGGCCAGCAGCGGTCCTAATACCAAAATGGATGAACGCATGGTGCGAACCAGATGGTAGGGTGCGATGCAGCTCTCAATGGTGGAGCTATCGACTTCGATGCTGAGTTTCTCGTCGATGACCACGTGCACGCCCATGGCGCCCAGCAACTCGACGGTGGTGGTGACATCGTGCAGATGCGGTACGTTTTCAATAATAGCGGTGCCTTCACATAACAGGGTGGCGGCGAGTATCGGCAACACCGCATTTTTGGCACCGGAAATCCTCACCTGACCATTAAGCGTTGCTCCGCCCTGTATCAACAATTTATTCATACTAATGAAATATCCTAAGAATGAGCGGCAGAGTTCAGGAACGAACCCAGCTCGGTATCAATGCCATAAGCGCCTGCAATAATGGTTATTTGCTCTGGCAGATTTTTGAAGTCAATCGATTTTTTTTGCATTTTTATGATGCGCTGCATTTCCACCAGCATCGCTAAACCGGCGCTGTTGCTGTCGCTCACTTCAGCAAGATCAACACTCACTTTATCCAGCTTGCCGAACAGCTGCTCGGCCTGTTTCATCAGCACAGGTACGGTTTCAAAATTGAGCACGCCACTGATCCTGACACTGTTATCAACCAGCGACAGTTCGGCGGACAATGGTTTTTCAGTCGCCATGATCAGCGGTTTTTCTCTGCAACTGAAGAATCCGTAGTGGCTTTTTCCTCGGATACTTTTTCCTTTTTTTCTCGCAGCATTTTCAGCACCTGTTCCATGCCGCCTTTGCGCATCTCCTGGGCAAACGTGCCGCGGTAATTGGTCACCAGACTAACGCCGTCGATGATAATGTCGTAAACCTTCCATTCGCCGTCTTTCAGTCGCATTCGATAATCCACCGGAATGGTGGGGCCGCCCGATTGCAACACTTCGGATTTAACAATGACCCTTTCTTCGCCGGAATAGTCTCTCAGCGGTGAAAATTCAATTTTCTGGTCCTTGAATTCCTGCAGCGACTTACCATAAGTACGAATCAGCAATTCTCGAAACTCATCGACGAATTCAATTTTCTGCTCGTTGCTGGCCTTTCTCCAGTTTTTCCCCAACGCCAGTTTTGCCAGAGTGACATCATCGAGATGCGGCACAATGTATTTGTCCACAATCTCATAAACAATCTCGGGATTCGCATTAATTTCATCGCGCTGCTGCTTCAATACTTCAATCACTTCGTCTGAAGTGCGTTTTAGCATATCCACCGGCGATTCAACTACCGCCGCTGCCAGGCTAGAGCTGATCAGTAAGGCCACGACATACAGGCTGTTCATCAGGTATTTAATCTGTGCTTTACTCATTCTCTTTTATCCTCTGCTGCCGACTTTCAGTGCAATTATTCGTCGCCCTGACTGTAAAGAAACTGGCCAATAATCTGCTCCAGCACCAGCGC
>JAQICG010000376.1 GCA_027858635.1 Gammaproteobacteria bacterium
ATTTTGTTTTTATCCACGTTCAACCCTGTTCACCTGTGCAACATTATTTAACCAGGGTCAGCCATTCCGGATGCATATCCAGACGTCCATGGACAAGATCAAAATAGCGCGCTTGCAGTTTGTGGGTAATCGGCCCACGTTCGCCGACTCCGATGACGCGATTATCCACTTCTCGCACCGGCGTGACTTCAGCGGCGGTACCGGTACAAAAGACTTCGTCAGCGATATAGACTTCATCGCGGGTAATGCGTTTTTCGCGTAGCTCGTAGCCCTGGCTGCCGGCCAGCTCGAACAGAGTGTTGCGGGTAATGCCGTTCAGCGCCGAGGCTAAGTCCGGGGTATAAATCACGCCATCGCGCACGATGAAAATGTTTTCGCCGCTGCCTTCCGCGACATAGCCTTCATTGTCCAGCAGCATGGCCTCGTCGTAACCGCAGGCGATGGCTTCCTGTAGCGCCAGCATGGAGTTGATGTAGTGGCCGTTGGCTTTGGCCTTGCACATGCTGATATTGACGTGATGGCGGGTGTAGGAAGAGGTGCGCACACGAATGCCTTTTTCCAGCGCCTCCTTGCCCAGATAAGCGCCCCATTCCCAGGCCGCTATAATCACATGTACCTTCAGATTATCCGCGCGCAGGCCCATGCCTTCCGAGCCATAAAAACACATCGGGCGGATATAGGCGGTTTCAAGGTTGTTCTGTTTCACCGCCTGACGCTGCGCTTCGCTGATGGTGGCCTTATCAAAGGGCATTTTCATCTGCATGATGTGGGCCGAATCGAACAGGCGGCGGGTGTGTTCTTCCAGCCGGAAAATCGCCGTGCCTTTATCGGTTTTGTAGGCGCGCACGCCTTCAAATACACCCATGCCGTAATGCAGAGTATGCGTCAGCACATGCACTTTGGCATCGCGCCAGGGCACCATCTCACCATCGAACCAGATTACGCCGTCACGGTCATCCATGGTCTGCATTATTGATCTCTCCACACATTCATTATTATTACCCGTCAATTTGTATAAAGCGCATATATCCAATCCTGTTATCAGACGCTTTCATTAAATAGTCACGACCGCCCTATGCAGTCATTCGATCTGTTCTTTTGCCGGCATCAAACGCTGCCACACGGCTTCCACGTTTTCCCGGTAGAAAGACATCGTGTCATCATCCAACGCGGCAATCATTAACGCCTGCCGGTTGACCTGCAGGCGATACTGCCGGTAAGCCTGACTCAAGCTCTCTGACTCCTGCGCGGTTAACCAGTCACAAGCAACCAGCTGACTCAAAAAGATGAGCGTTGAGGTGCTCTCCAGCAACTCACTGTGCGCCTGCGCGTGCAGCAAAACCCCCGCCTGGGTCAGAAATTCGATATCAATAATGCCGCCGGTATCCTGCTTGATATCAAAGCGGGTCGTGTCCTTGCTGCTCAGATGGTCGCGCATTTTATAGCGCATTTTAGCGACATCACGACACAAAGACAGCGCATCACGCGGCCTCGCCAAAACCGAATGGCGAATTCTAACAAATTCCTGCCGCACGTGGTCGTTTCCGGCCACAATCCGCGCCCTGATTAACGCCTGATGCTCCCAGGTCCAGGCCTTGTCCCGCTGGTACAGCTCAAAGGCATTCAGGCTGCTCACCATCAGGCCCGATTGCCCCTGCGGACGCAGCCGGATATCGGTCTCGTAGAGCAGGCCGGAATGCATGCGCGCGCCCAGAATATGCAACACTTTCTGCGCCACCCGGCTAAAAAAGGTCGAGTTGTCGATGACCTTATTACCCCCCGCATCGCCTTCGGTGAGCTGATTCTCGCCCGCGCTGCCGTGCAGAAAAACAATGTCCAGATCAGAACCGTAACCCAGCTCCAGCCCGCCCAGCTTGCCGTAGGCGACAATGGCAATGGCGGGAAAAACGGTTTCGCCCTCGATGCAGCACGCCGGCCGGCCATGCTTGTGGCACAGCTCATCCCAGGCCAGTTGCAAAGTCTTCACCAGAACCACCTCGGCGATATGGCTGAGTGTGCTGCCCACATCGCTCACGGACAGAATCTGATTGACATCCAGCACGGCGGTTTTCATCACCTGGATATTTTTGAACTGGCGCAGGCGATCCATATACTGCTCGAGATCACCCGCCTGCACTGAAGATAGCAGGTACTCCAGCTCCTGCGCCAGCGCTTGATAATCCTTGGCCTGATAGAGCTCGTCGGCGTCCAGCAATTCATCCATCAGAATCGGCTGCGCCTTCAATTGCTGCACGAACCAGGCACTGGTGGAGCAGAGCGACAGCATCTGCGCGCGCGCCTGCGCATATTCCAGCAGCAAGTTGATGTACACCTGACGCCCCGCCACCGCGCTAAGAATCTGCAACACCCGCTCCATTAGCACACCGGGCTCCGGATACGCGGCGATAGCAGCCAGCAGTTTCGACAACAACTTCAGCAGACGTTGCACAGCCTGTTCGGAGAGGCTGCGGATTCGGGCGTCCTTGCGAAAAGCTTTCAGTTTCTTCAGCACCGCGTCGGCATCAGAAAAATTATTATTCTCCAGCCAGTGCAGCAGCTCCTCCGCATCTGCGATATTCGCCCAGTAGGCCTTTAGCGCCAGCATCTGGTCTTCCACCACTGAAGGTTCATCCTCTTCTCGTGAAATAATCGCCTGAAATACAGTATGCACGTTGTCGCGATGCGCTTCGATTTTCGGAGCCAGCGCCTGCCAGCTCTCTTCATTCATGGCCAGCGCCAGCCTTTGCCGCGCCACCTCGTCTACGGGCAGGTTGTGCGCCTGCATGTCCTTGTACATCTGAATTCTGTTTTCCAGTCGGCGCAGAAAATGGTAGGCCTGCTGCAACTGAGCCACTTCGTGACTTTCCAGCAACTTCATTTCCACAAGCAAATTCAGCACCGGCATAATGCCGCGCTTTTGCAGTGCAGTATCGCGGCCACCGCGCAGCAGCTGAAAAGTCTGGCCGATGAACTCAATTTCACGGATACCGCCGCGTCCCAGCTTGACGTTGTCGGCAATGCCCTTGCGACGCACCTCGGATTCAATCATGCCCTTCATTTCACGAATGGACTCGAAGGTCGAAAAATCCAGATAGCGCCGGTAGATGAATGGGCGCAAGGTGTTTTCCAGCTCGTCGATGTCCGACTGCCTGCCCGTCAACGCCCGGGCCTTGATCATGGCGTAACGCTCCCAGTCGCGGCCCTGCGACTGATAGTAATTTTCGACCGCGCCAAAACCCATTGCCAGCGGGCCGCTTTCACCGTTAGGACGCAAGCGCGTATCGACCCGAAAAACAAAACCGTCCTGGGTGGTCTCATTCAGAAATTTGACCAGTTTTCCAGCCAGGCGCAGAAAAAACTCATGATTGGATAGAGGTCGTCGCCCGCCCTGCGTTTCGCCCTCTTCCGGGTAGACAAAAATCAGATCAATATCGGAAGAAAAATTCAGCTCGCGGCCCCCCAGCTTGCCCATGCCCAGCACCAGCATGAACTGCGGCTCGCCGGCCTCGCTCATCGGTGTGCCCATGACTTCAACCGCCTGATGATGCAGGTAATTCAGGGTCTCGGAAACCATGGCTTCGGCGAAATCGCTGAGCTCGTGCAGGATCTGTTCCAGCGGAGCAAGCTCATTTAGATCGCGCCAGGCAATGCGCAGCATCTCCCGCTGGCGCTGCACGCGCAAAGCGGCCATCACTGCCGCCTCATTGTCCGGCGCTGCCGCCAGAGCGGCCTGTATTCGAGTTCTGAAATCGGCCAGTTCGAAATCACTGTCAGGCCCCTGCTCGAGCAGGGCTTTCAGCATAGCGGGTTTTCGGGCAGACAGGCGGGCGACAAAGTCGCTACATGCCCAGACCCGGCCAACTACCGCCAAAGCAACCGGCAGGTCAGTGGACAGATCCTGCGCCGCACACGCCTGACACCAGTGCTGCCAGTACAGGCTGACGGAATCACGCAGCGCGGGTGGCAGCGTGTCGATTAATTCGGAAGGGATTGAAGACATACTTTAACTTAGAACGAATGGGACGAAAAATACAGGCTTTCTTTGCCGATGCACCCATAATTTTTGCA
>JAQICG010000087.1 GCA_027858635.1 Gammaproteobacteria bacterium
AGGTCCAGGCTCTCCAGATTCAGCTCCGCCATGAGCTCGGCCAGTTGCGGCTCAGTGCCTGCGGGTGTTTCCGTCATCAGCGCCCGCCGGTAGCTGGAAGCGATCAGCATCTGCTCCGCCCCGGCCTTGCGCAACTCGTAGCTGTCCTTGCCCGGCTGATCAATATCGAAATCATGGTGCGCATGTTTTATCATCGCCACCCGTAGCCCCCTGGCCCTGAGTAGAGGCAGCACCTTCACCAGCAGGGTGGTTTTTCCAGTACCGCTGTAGGCGGCAAAACCCAGCACCGGTTTTTTGAATTTATCTGTCATGGGGCTCCGCTCTCTAAATATGATCCATATTCAACTTTATAAAGAATAAATGGCAATAGACTCTAACTTTGCCCCGATATTTTTCAGCACTTCCTGTCTACTGCCTATAAACTCAAACGCCTTCAATAAGCATTTCCGCTTATGCCGCCGGTGAGTGGCATGAGGTTGCTGAAATCGCCCTTAAAATTAAAAACAGCTACATTTTGCAACAAAGTCTTAGCCGTGATCAGGTTAAAGAACTCCAGACCTCTCTGCCCGATGCATTTGTGAAACAGGATCAGCAGTTTCATTACCTGGCCGGGCAGCTCAACCATTTCGCCCACAACGAAAATCCGGAACTGGTTGGCTTTTATTATTCGAAACTCGTCAAGTCCTGTGTTAGCTGTCATGCCGTGCATGCTCTACACCGATTCCCGGAATTAGCTTCTGAACCCGCCGATGCACATGCACATTAGGTACACAGCCTAATACATTTCCCTGTAATAACCGGATTTTCCCAAAGAGAAACCCTTTTATTACTTAATAAGATTTGTGCTGACCGAAAAGTATTTAAATAACTTTTCGGTCGGCACAACTTGCCCGCCAAACTAATCTGGCTTATATAAAACACCATCCTTGCGGTTATATGTTACAGCTTCACTGTTCATTGACATTTTTTATACATAAGCTGACTATATCTATAATCGGAACTGGAAAACCATTTAGTCGTATTTGAGTTCATTCCTGCTCCGGGATCTGGATTGTCGCTTTTTCACTGTGAATCCTGGACAACTACAATGATCATATCAAAATTTCTAAGCGCTTTAATTGATGAATTAAAAAGACTCTATAATCAGCTTTCTTTAGCTCAATTATATAGGCGCATGCACGGTTATCATAATCAGAATAAATCTTTCGGCAATGCTCCTGCCACCGATATAAGATCCTCTCTGTCAGAATGCATTAACAATATAATCATTAAACATGAAGCGGACGGGCCTGCTGTTATCACTCCGCATCCAGTCAGCACCAGCACGGTTCATCATTCGGCTACCGAAAAACACCCTGTTCCTTATCCTTTCCGGGCAAATAGCGAAACTGATAAAAACTCACGCTATGCCGTTAACACCCGTCAAATCAATGATCTTGTAAAATACTTCAAGACAAAAGAAAATGACGCTGAACTGCACCCCGCGATTAAAGATAAACTGCGACGCAGCATCTGGGAACATATCAATGCGGCTATTGAATGCGCCTTAATGGGGGACAGGCGCAATGCAAAAATGCATGTCGATATCGCCAATTATGCGTTCCAGGAAGTCGCGCATTATATGTCTGAGGAGCAGTACCGGTTATTTGCCACCACGCTTGATGAGCATCTGAGTGCTTTAAATGCTGACGATTAGTACTCTTGCCAATCCGTCATTCGTATGTTCTCGCCGGCTTTGTATTTACCGCATATTTGCAGCGGCGTGAAGGCGATGCTTCTTTTGGACGGCGTTAACTGCAACGCAAACTGCTTTGTCTGCGCATTGAACTTTCTAGGTGTAAATATTATTAACCAGATCAAAAAAGGTGATTGTAATGCAACCTGTTATTACTGTTGAATTTCTAGCGAAGGCGGGTGAACAGACCTTAAAGGAGGACAGCGTTTCTTTTCATAAGCCGGAGGAACTGTTTCAATTTATTGCCCCCGGCGGCGGCTGTGACTCCATCCCCGACAGTGTGGGTGAAATACAGCTGGTTTTTCTTCAGCCTCCTCACCCCAATGAGCATAACCCGATTGCCGACAGACGCGTGACCCTGGAGCTGGGTATCGTATTTTTAACCGGTCCATTAGCCGAAATCATCCAGACCGCAGAGCAGCTTGTTGACAAGGCCGGACGCGGCGAACTTTCCGAATCGTTTCTCAGGGCGATTAATCTAAGCAGATGAAATATCCGCGGCGGGCATACAAGTGACGGGGCATCAGGAGGGTGATCACCTGCTTTGGATTGCGGCTCGCTGCTGACACTGTCCTGACCGTTTCAGTCCTTAAAGCCTTTCCTGCTGTTCGTGTATCTGTTCTCGACCGACCAGCTTTACCAGATCATTACTGATCTCGGCGATCAGCTCGATAACATCATCGGCGCATAAAATGCCTTCCAGTCCACCCTGATCATTCACCACTACCAGACGGCGAATACCCCGCCCTCGCATCTGTTCCAGCGCATCAAACAGGCTTACCGATTCGGTGACGCTGACGGGGTAGGCGCTCATGATATCCTTGACCTCCTTTACTTCGGGCGAAAGATCCTGCGCCATGATTTCGATCACCAGATCGCGATCAGTGACAATGCCCACAGGCATATTCTCCTTTGCCTGTTTCTCTACCACCACCAGATCACCGACGTGATGCTCACGCATCAGCTGCGCGGCTTCCATCGCCGTGGTTTCCGGCGCGGTGATGATCACTTCCCGATTACAATATCGTCCCGCTGTCATATTTTGCTCCGAATAACTCAGCCCGCGATGTAGTGTTTGCCGACAATCTGAACGGTGGTGGCCTGCGGCCCCTCTTCACCGGCTTCCTCGGAAAACCTGACCTCTTCGCCCAAATCCAGCTCATCAAACTCAGCGTTGATGATGCTGTTGCGATGGAAATAGATATCGCGACCGTCATTGGTCATGATTCGACCGAAGTCCTGCTCGGGGTGCAGACTGGATATGTTGCCGTGGGGCGGCGCCTCATGGTGCTTGACGTCTCCGCGACGTTTGCTGGCATAGGCCTTGAGCTGTCTGCGCATGGCATCAAAGGCGTCCCGGATGGCGACATAGACATCTTCATGAGCGTGGTTATCATTGTGCGCACGATCCACCACCAGTTCGCCATCGGGCACGGTAACATCGATAATGACATGGTACAGCGTGCCTTTGTGCTTGTGCGAATGGGGTGCTTCAACGATCACTCGACAGCCCATGATGTGGTCATAAAAAGTATCCAGCTTGGCGGCTTTTTCCCTGATGTTGGCTTCAACAAAATCGGATTTAGGTATATCTCGAAAGGTTATTTCTAAAGGCAGTTTCATTAATTGCTCTCCTCTTTTACTGAACAAGTCGACATGGTCTAATATTACACCTTCCGCTGTTTTTAAAAACTATGCTGCATCGATGGTAATTTAATGCCACCGGGTCGGTTCAACATCCATGCCGGCTGCACTGTTACTGCTCTTTTCTTCATCCAGTTTTGCCTGGTGGAGCAACAACAATGGCTGGAATAACTGGGCGGAAAAGGTCCTGGGCGATAATGACCGCCACGGTCCCTACGGCTATTCTGGTTATGATGGCTGGGGCTGGTAGCTGCTGTAAAGTCGCTTCCGATTTTATTTAAAAGAAACTCAATGGCTATGGTGTCAGCTGGTTTTAGTCTTCGCGGATACCGGCGGTTCGACCGACACCTGCATCTCGGACTACGGTTCGCTAAGCTCGGCATCGTGATAGACATTCTGCACGTCATCAAGGTCGTTCAGCATCTCCATAAACTTGTTGAACATTTCAACGTCATCACCGCTGACTGCGGTGGTGGTTTTGGGCAGGAACTGGATTTCATCGACCTCAAAGTCAATCTCCCCGAAAGCCTCCATCAGGGCCTGCTTGGCTTTAGCGTATTCGGTGTGGGGCGCAAAGACGGTGATGAGGCCGTCCTCATTTTCGATGTCGGTGACATCCACGTCCGCCAACATTAATGCTTCCAGAACTGCCTCTTCATCGTCGCTCTTGAAGGCCAGAATGCAGTCGTGATCGAACATGTGGCTGACCGCGCCCTGGGTGCCGATTTTGCATTTTGTTTTAGTGAAGCAAAGCCGCACATCGCCAAAGGTGCGGTTGGGGTTATCGGTGAGGCAGTCGATGATGACCATACAGCTGCCCGGTCCGTAACCTTCATAACGCGCCGGGGAGAAATCTTCGCCGCCACCGCCCTTGGCCTTGCTGATTGCCTTTTCGATCACATGGCTGGGCACCTGATCTTTTTTGGCGCGCTCGATCAGTCGGCGTAGGGCCAGATTGCCTTCCGGATCGGTGCCGCCGGCTTTGGCGCAGACGTAGATCTCCCGGCCATATTTACTGTAGACCCTGGCATTGGCGTCTGAAGTTTTGGCCATGGACTCTTTACGATTCTGATAGGCTCTGCCCATAAGGCTGCTGCTCCGCTGAAATTGAAATAAGGGTAAATTTTACACTAAGTATTTAGCCTGGGGCTTTGCTGTTATGATTAGCCCCGAGAGGCTGTCCCCTGCGTTACCCGAGCACGCTGAAACCGTTTGATATTTTATCCCCATGAATAATATTTTTGACGCCATTCCCAAAAACCTTGAAACCGAATCTTTTCAGCGACTGGTCAAAAGTGATACTGTAAAAATCGAACGTATCATCTCCAGGGGCCACAGCTCGCCGGACTCCGGCTGGTATGACCAGAATGAAAATGAATGGGTCATGCTGGTACAGGGCGAAGCTACGCTGGCTTTTGCGGATGCGGCATCGATTACTTTACGCACGGGTGATTTCGTCAATATTCCGGCGCATACTAAACACCGGGTGGACTGGACAACGCCGGAGATCGAAACCATCTGGCTGGCGGTATATTATTAAGCCGCCTGCTGCAAACGCTGATTCGGCACTACCCCGAGCCGCAGTTAACCTCAAACTGATCTATCAGGAGCCATAGTATGGAACCCATTTTTATAAGCGTATTATTTCTCGCCGCCTTTCTGCTGCCGCCATTCTGGAAAATATTTACCCGAGCCGGGCTGAATCCCTATCTGAGCCTGACCGTGCTGATCCCCTTTTTCGGTTTCATCATCGCGGGCCTTATTCTGGCGGTGTCTGACTGGAACATAAAACCTCAGACCAAAAGGCTTTAATTATGATTATCAATCTCTGGCAACTGGCTTTTCTGATAATAGTACTGCTGTTATCGACTACGATTCTGAACAAGGCCGGTTTTTCCCGCTGGTGGTCACTGTGTCTTTTTCTGCCGATGGTGAACATTCTGATGATCTGGGCGTTTGCCTTTATCGCCTGGCCGGCGGAAAACGCGGAACAGGATCGGCTCGAGCAGGATCAATAACTCTCATCTTTTATATTAATTTGTGCTAAATTTTCACCCGGTTAAAAGCCCTGTATAACCTCCGACCACCGACACTGCGGTGGCCATTAAAATAATCAGAACATTCTAATTTATGATATCAGCAAGAGAAGCCCTCAAAAGCCTGCAGGAAGGCAATCAACGCTTTGCCTCCAATGAGTGCCGCAATCTGTCACTGAGCGATTCCCAGCGCGCCGAACTGTCGAAGGAACAGAGTCCGCTGGCGATCATCCTGGGCTGCTCCGATTCGCGGGTGCCTGCCGAGATCGTCTTTGATCAGGGGCTGGGCGACCTGTTCGTGATTCGTGTCGCGGGCAATATTGTGGCGCCCTCACAAATCGGCAGTGTTGAATTCGCCGCCTCGCGTTTTGGTACGCCGCTGGTGGTGGTGCTGGGTCATTCTCAGTGTGGTGCCATTCTGGCGACGCTGGAAGAGTTGCAGCAGCCGAGCGAAAACCAGTCGCGAAATGTGCGCTCCATTGTCGATCGGGTTCGCCCCTCGGTGGAGGCGTTGCTGGCCACAGACCTCAAAAATGACCATCAAGAGCTGGTAAGGCAGTCGGTGCGCGCCAACATCCGCGCTTCGGTGAGCCATCTGCGCCACGGCTCGGAGCTGCTCGAACAGCTCATCGATTCCGATAAGCTGATTGTTGTCGGCGCTGAATATTCGCTGGAGACCGGCCAGGTTGAATTCTTCGACAGCATGCCGGAGGCGTGATCGCTACTCACCACACCCGATAGCGATGTTATTTTTGTGCCCTCACTTTAAGCGACGGGCGTTACACTGCTCCCGTTTTTCTGCTGACAGGGAATAAATAATGAAAGCACCACGTTCACACGCGCGACTCAGGCGCTTCATCAGAGAAATCATGTTGCATACGCCCTTTACCAAAATGGTGTATCTTTTAATCATTCTCTGGCTGCTTTTTTCCACCGCCCTGTATCTGGCCGAGCGGGGAGCTGAAGCGGCGACTCTACATTCATACAGCGAGGCGCTGTACTGGGGCGTCGCCGCCTTTTCCACAGCGGGCATTGCCGATACGCCTTCATCCGGCTTCGCCCAGTTAATCGGAGGACTCTGGATAGTGATTGGTTCGATGCTCTTTTTCGGCACCATCGTTGCTACCATTACCACCTATTTCTCACGGCCCATGCAGCTTCCGCATAAAAGAATCATCGATACCATCGAATACAATCTGGAGCAGCTGAATGAGCTCTCGGTGGATGACCTGGATTTACTGAAAGAAACCGTGGACACGCTGATTACTCGCGTGGAACGCCTGAAGGAGAAAAGTCAACGTTAGGAGGCTGAGCGCAGCCTGTTTTATTCGCGTCCGGCCACCTTATTAGC
>JAQICG010000031.1 GCA_027858635.1 Gammaproteobacteria bacterium
ATCACACGTCTGTGCTTTGACTTTATCGCCACCTTTAGCAAGATCGAGTGCTTCGTTTCTGTTTTTGGCACACCAGACGCTCACCGTCGTATCGTAATCACTCTTGCCTTTCAGCGGCATGAAGATGTAGCGAACCTGGACGTTGCTGGCCATATACTGGTCCATTTCATTATGTAAACGTCTGCAGTAGGGGCAGTCGATATCGGTCACCACGGTAATAGTATGGTCCACCTTTTTAGGGGTATAAATCAGCATGTTCTCTTCGCCCAGGGCGTTGATCGCAGTCAAACGTATTTTGGATTTGGCCTGTTCGGTGTAATTGACGCGACTGGATAAATCAATCAGATTTCCATCCAGCATATAACGCGCGTTCTGGTCCATATAGACCACCTGCGCACCCACGATCACCTCATATAAACCGGGAATGGGTGATTCACTCACCTGGTTGATCTCTGTGCCGGGCAGGTGTTTGGCCAGTGCTTTTTTCAGCGTTTCGATACCGTTATCCGCCGAAAAAGCCGAAGTGGCGACTAACAGCAGAGAGAGAGGAAGAAGGAAAAGACCAAATATCGGCCTGAATACTGCTTTAGATAAACTCATAATGTGCACGCTCTTGTTAACTTGAATCATTACAGACAAGCCGTATTATAGATAATTCCATCGCCCCTGAGTAATTCAACTAATGCACATCAGCTAACCACGTGGATGGTGCTGGTGATAAAGATCCTGCAAACGCTGATCGGCAACGTGAGTATAGATTTGTGTAGTTGAAATATCACTGTGGCCCAGAAGCATTTGCACCACACGTAAATCCGCACCATGATTAAGTAAATGCGTGGCAAAGGCGTGGCGTAAAGTATGGGGCGATAAACTATTTGCCTCAATGCCTGCTTTCAGTCCATTGCGTTTGATCATGTACCAGAAAGCCTGGCGACTCATGGCCTGCCCGCGCCGGGTCACAAACACCGCATTGGTCGCTTTGGCCTGTACCGGCAGGAGCACGGGGCGGGCCTGGTTTAGATAGCGCTCAATCCACTCCAGCGCGATCTCACCCACCGGCACCAGCCGCTCTTTATCCCCCTTGCCCATCACCCGGATGACGCCGGGATCGAGTGATATTTGTGACAACTGCAAACTCACCAGTTCGGTGACGCGCAATCCGGTGGCGTAAAGTAATTCCAGCATGGCGCGGTCGCGCAAGCCGAGATCATCGGAAACATCCGGAGCATTAAGCAACGCTTCAACCTGGGTTTCGTTGAGCGTTGCCGGCAGATAACGTTGAGCTTTCGGTGATTCCAATAGCTGGGTCGGATTTTCCTGAATTTTTTTCTCGCGCAATAAAAACCCATAAAAACGCCGTAAGGAGGATAACAAGCGGGCAGCAGAACGGGTTTTCCGGCCGGCTTGATGCTGCTGACTCAGATAATTCTGAATAGCACCGGTATCGGCAGTAATGAACGTTTTCTCCTGCCAGCTCAGCCATAATGCAAAACCGGCCAGATCACTGCGATAAGCCGACAGCGTATTTTCGCTCAGCGCATTCTCCATCCACAAATGATCGATAAAATATTCCAGCAATCTCTGTTCTTCGGCAGGAATGCAATCGACTTTAGCCATAATTTTTAGTCAAATTCATAATATTTATAACAATAAAAAAAGGGGCACCTGTCAATGACACATGCCCCTTCCACCAACTTTCAGCTTTTACGCGTACGTCTTATTTTTTAGTCGTACGACGTTTTTTACGTTTTGCTGGTTTCATGGCTTTATCGATCTTAGCCATCTCTTTCTTGGTCCATTTATCTACAAATGAAGCCACAGCGGCCTCTTTCTTCTGAGCCATCTTCAGCATCATCCCCTGACGCTTATTAGCGGCAGCAACTTCTGCTTTAGCTTCTTTCAAAGCGGCAGCGGCGGCAGCAATGCGCTCACGCGTCTTCCGCTTAGCTTCTGCGGCAACTATACGCGCCTGTTTTTTGCGCTCAGCGGCTGCTTTCTTCTTAGTTGCAGCTGCTTTCTTTTTAGCAGCAGCCTTTTTCTTAGCGGCTACATTAGAAGCTGATTTTTTCTTTACTGCTTTTTTCTTTACCGCTTTTTTCTTTACGGCCTTCTTTTTAGGAAGTGTCTTCTTAGCTACTTTGCGTTTTGCAGTTGCTGCTTTCTTTTTCAGCGCTGTTTTCGCAGTAGTTTTTTTCTTGGTTTTTGTTTTAGCTTGTGCCATTTTTGCGTCCTCTTTTGTGAGTTACCATCCGGAGTATAAAAGGATAATTTAATATAGCAAATGTTTTATTTAATTTGCAATAAATTTTTTATCTTTAAAATCAAAGATTACAAAATGTTTTCTGTAAAAAATGCTTCTAATAATCAAAATTTGAATCCTGTTTGTACAACTGCGCCCAGTGACTCACCTGCGCCTGACATCACCGCGAGATCGAGATTAAAGCCTAACCAGAGACCGACGCCGGCAGTGTAAAGTGCCTCTTTATCGGCGCTGGAAATGCCATCAGCCATGTTTTTAATCATGCCCAAACGCAATTGCGCATAATCAAAGGCATTGAATTCCATACCCAGTGATAGATTCTGCCTTTTCAGCCCGGCCACTGTACCTGTTGTCACAATCGAATCATTTTCTATCAAATCAAGATCGGCTCCCAGGGTAAGAACATCGCCACTGTAAGCCACACCGACTTTCAGCTGCGTATCAAACGACAGCGTGGTTGTGGTCGTGTCATTGTTTACATCGGTGGTTTGAAATGACATTTCTTCTGTCATCAGGTTTTTGACGGTCATACCGACGCGAACATTGTCACTCAAAGCCATTACCATGCCCAGATCAAGCGTAGTGAAGTCGCCCAGATCCTGAACATCATCAGTCAGATCATCCACTCCTGTATCAGATGATGAAATGGACTCGGAGTATTTCACCGCTTCAACATTCACGATTTTCGGCGTTAAACCTATCGATACTTTCTTCTCCATCAGCTCAAAACTGCGCGCAATGGAAAAACCGACTTCAGTGGTTTGCGCACCGACAATGTTGAGCAGGTTATAAGCTGGGTCATCAAGGCTATCATAATCACCTTCCGGTGAAACATTGCTCAGCCCGCCTGCCACAACCACATCCATACGGGCGCTAACGGCCATGGAGTATATTTCGGTGGTAAAGCCGACCGCCAATGCCCCGGACAGTTCGGGCGCGATCACCTTGCCGTCCAGCTCTTGTACAATGGCAAATTTTTCATTGTTATCAGTGCTGTCCTGAAACGCATCAAGGTCATCAATAACGCCGTCGTTATCGCTTAAAAAAGCCCCGGCAGTGAATAGCAATGAAAAATCATCGTCCGACTTCTGAAAAGACAGCATCGCCGGGTATTGCAAAAGGTGCAGCGGCAATATCAGCAGTTGCCACACCGACATTACCCATGCCCAGTGAGCGTGCTTCGTGCGCAAAAGGCGCGGCTATCACCGAATGTGAGGCGGCGGCCAGTGCCACTGCACAAAATCCAATTTCAACTACCTTCATAAATCACCTTAAGTTCTATTAATTTTTAATGTGTTCGCTACCTGTCATATTGAATAACAATAACAGGCGGATTTAAATTACAATATGCGACTTCACGCAGACTGTACTTTACCTATAAATAACCACAACGAGCAAGATGAATATACCTGCCTCTGCCTCTTCCGCTATTCCGGCGACTTTATTACGCAGATTAATGGCTATTTTTTATGATCTTTTTCTGCTCACCGCCATTCTTTTTCTGGCCACGGCACTGGTTAATGCCATAAATCAGGGCAAGGCTATCGATTCAAGCAGTCCCTATATCCTGCTATTTGATTTATATCTGGCGAGTATTATTTTTTTCTATTTCGGCTGGTTCTGGACGCATGGCGGACAGACACTGGGAATGAAAACCTGGAAAATAAAATTAATCAGCAACGATTCGCAAAACATTAACTGGAAACAGGTGCTGATTAGAGAAACCACAGCGGTTATATCCTGGCTCTGTCTTGGCCTGGGTTTTTTCTGGTCGGTGTTCGATAAGAAGAAGCGCTGCTGGCATGATATGGCTTCACACACCACGCTGGTTGATTTGAGAACATCCGACAGCTAAGCCGGAACCGCTTAACGGATACGCCGTATCAAAAAGAGATTGATCGCCGTCACTACCAGCAATGGAATTGATGCACTGAGTACGGGCATCAAGCCGTACACCACACCCAGATGATTGATCGCCTGATTGAAGACAAAGAACAGAATGCCCAGCAGTAGACCTATGATCACCATCTGCCCGGTTCCACCTGATCTCGCCGTGGTGGAAAACACCAGCGGTACCGCAATCAACAACATCACCAGACAGGTTAGCGGAGTGACTAATTTAACCCAGAAGGCGAGCCGGTAGGCGGCAGCATCCAGATTATTCGCCTCCAGATAATCACTGTAGCGCATCAGCGATGCCATGGACATATCCTCCGGTTCCAGCCTGAGCACCTCGAACAGATCCTTTTTAATCAAACTCGACCATTCTTCAC
>JAQICG010000122.1 GCA_027858635.1 Gammaproteobacteria bacterium
GGGTCGCGCATGAAACGCAAACCTGCAAATTTATGCGCGGCTTTGGTCAGATTCAGCACACTGGCGGCATCGGATTTGATGTCTCCGCGCAAGCCGAACGCTTCACGCGCCAGCATCACCGCAATGCCATGATCACCCACTGGGCCACTGACAATAATCACGTCGCCGTCTTTAATGTTTTTCATGGTTAAGGCGTGGCCATTGCGAACACCGATGCCGGTGGTGGCCAGATAGAGACCGCCACCTTCACCACGGCGCAGCACCTTGGTGTCGCCCGCGACCACCTTGACGCCGATTTCAGCGGCGGTTTCCGCCAGGGTTTTAATAATGCGATCCAGCGTTTTTATTTCCAGGCCCTCTTCGATAAACGCATTCAGGCTGAGATATTTGGGAATCGCTCCGGCCACCGCCAGGTCATTGGTCGTGCCATGCACCGCCAGAGAACCAATATTACCGCCGGGAAATTCCAGCGGCTGCACGGTGAAGCCGTCGGTGGTGAACAGAATGTCATTACTGTCCAGCGACATAGACACCGCATCCGCCTGAACATCCAGCTCGGGATTGGCGAGGTGACGCGCGAAAATCTCCTCGATCAACTCGCGCATATAACGACCGCCATTACCGTGGGCGAGGGAGATGTGAGTGTCTTGCATGTATGTTACCTGTTAATTAATTATTTACCGCAGACGTAGGGTGGGCACCGCTCTTGTGCCCACGCGTAACCTCAACCACCGTCACCATCGTTATACCCACGTAACGTCAATCAACCGTCACCCTGCGTCGTTTTTGTGCCCGCGTGTTACGCCAAACACCGCCATAACCTCATGACCACATAATGCCAGTCAATCGCTACCCCGCGCGTTACATTAATTAAAAGTCTTCATTTATTTGTGAGGTTACGCGTGGGCACAAGAGCGGTGCCCACCCTACGTCACGCGTGGGTCTTCGTTATGCATTGTCGTGGAATTCGAGGTAACGCGTGGGCACAGGAGCGGTGCCCACCCTACGGCTCCATTACCTTGGGTGAGGGAGATATGTGTATGTTTTATTTTATATTTGTTTTGCATAGCCATATTCAATCACCTGCCCGAAGCTGATGCCTGCGTCGTTTACTGCTATCAACTCGGGTAGGTGAACTTTGAAGCCTTCGTGTGATAACAGCGCCAGCGCCTGTTCGGTCAGCGCTCGATTTTGAAACACGCCACCGGCGAAGCTAATGTCATTGACGCCGTGTTTATCGCGAATAATTTTTGCCTGTTTCAGTATGACTTGTGCCAGTGAGGTGTGGAGCAGGGAGGCGCGTGCTTTGATACTTAAAGTAGAATCTAGCATTGCAGGCACCAGTGGCTCCCAGTTAGTAATCAACAGGTTATCGGATGTTTCTAATGTAAGGTCTATGTATAGATCTTGCCTGTTGCACAGTGCTTCGAGTTCCATCGGGCCCTGGCCTTCGAAGCTGGACGTGCTGCGCACTGCCGTTAATGCAGCGGCGGCATCGAATAACCGGCCCACGGAAGTGGTCTGCGGGGTGTTGATTTTCTGCTGCCAGGCTTGCTTCAGCAAGGGATCTATTTCAGCCAGCTGCTCGCAGCTTTGGCCGATTTCCCAGCACAAGGCGGCGGCGCTGCGCCAGGGTTCACGACTGGCTTTGTCTCCGCCGGGCAGATGGAAGGGGCGCATGCCGGCCATGCGTTGCCAGGCGCCCGGTTTGCCCAGAAAGGTTTCACCACCCCAGAGCGTGCCATCCTCGCCATAACCGACACCGTCCCAGGTAAATACCAGCACGGCTGCGTCGGTGTTGCATTCGTAATAGGCCGTCGATGCATGGGCATGGTGATGAAAGACAGGGTGCAGCGGCAGCGCCTGTTTGTTCGCCCAGCGTGAGGTGGTGTAGCCGGGGTGAGCATCGCAGAGTATCTGCTCGGCGACGACGCCATACAATTTTTGCAGATCGTTGATGGTGTTTTCGAAAACCTCAAGACTGCGAACGCAGTCCATTTCGCCGATATGCGGGGAGGTGACGGCACGATTGCCCCACGCCAGCGTGATGGTGTTTTTCATCTGCGCGCCCACGGCGAGCACAGGACGTTCCAGCGTGAATGGCAGTGTCAACTCCATCGGTGCAGAGCCGCGCCCGCTACGAATCGGTCTGGAGGCTTGCAGCAAAAAAGCCTTATCGTTGGCACTCAAAGTCACCGATGACTGCGCAAACTTGAACGGCTTGTTCAGCGGTGCCGGGAACATCACCGCCAGCGGTTTC
>JAQICG010000266.1 GCA_027858635.1 Gammaproteobacteria bacterium
GAGCATTTCAGGTTCGACGGGCTTCTGATAAAAATCATAAGCGCCCAGTGAAACGGCCTTCAGGGCATTCTGACGATCGTCATTACCGGTTACCACAATCACCTTGGTGTTCGGCGCAATGGTGAGAATTTCATCCAGTGCCGCCAGGCCCTCACTGGCATTGGTGGGGTCCGGAGGCAGGCCTAAATCCAGGGTCACTACCGGCGGTTTATGTAGTTTAAGCAACTCAAGTGCGGAAATTCTGTCACCTGCAATAAAAATTTCATAGCCTTCAAAGGCCCATTTGAGCTGCTTCTGTAAGCCAGGGTTATCTTCGACCACCAGTAACGGTTTTAATTTTTTGTCAGTCATCTCTGAAATCTAAATCCCTAAAAATATCATTAGTTTTGAGTCAGGTATCCGAGCTTGCATGCCCGGTTTCCGCGGGAATGTGTAGTGAAATTATAGAGCCTTTGCCCGCCTCACTCTTAACATGAATATCACCGCCAAGCTGCTGTGCAAACTCCCGGCTTTCATACATGCCAATGCCCATTCCGGCATTACCGTTGGTTGTGTCGAAAGGTTTGAACAGTCGATTTCTAATAAAATCCGTATCCATACCATGGCCATTATCTTTTATTTCAATAATGTGCATGAGCTCATGGCTCGATATGTTGATATCAATCAGGCCATTATCCTCGGTGGCCTGCTGTGCATTATCGATCAGATGCGCCAGCACATTAGCCAGTCTGCTTTTTTCGGCGGTGACGAAGCAGGGTTGTACGCAGGCCTTCAGCTGAGGTTGCGGGTATTGCCCCTGCTTATTATTAACCACTTCCAGAACCAGTTCGGTTAAATTAATAATGCTTTTGTTTTCAGCCCGAGCCTGTTTATTACGCAACTGTTCCAGCAGCCTTTTTATATCGCCTGCGGCATTATCAACGGTGCCGAAGGCGTCTTCAATAAACTCCGGGTTGCTTATATGCTTTATTGAATTGCGTGACACCATTTCGAGTTCTGACGCAATGTTTTTCAGATCATGCACCATATACGCAGAGAGTCTTGTAAATACTTCAAACTGGCGGGCTTCGGCCAGCGCAACGGAGGTCATCAGTACCGTGAGATAGCTGGAAACCTGTTTCGCCGCGGTTATTAACAAATCACGGTCTTCCCAGTTAATGATTCTGGCGACCAGCGGATTAGCCAGCACAACGAAGCCGATGAGTGACTCCATGCCCTGTAATGGCAGTATCAGCCATGGGGATTTAGCTTCACTCAGCCATTCGGGCAATACTAAATCCTCGTATGCTTCCGGATGCAGTTTAAGCTCGTTAATATTAATAATGAACTCTCTGGTTTCAAAATATCGAACCAGTGAGCTGTCGACCGGCTCGTTTTCGTTGATCGTCACCGTATTCCAGGCGGCAGCATTTTTATAGCCGGTGCGCTCGTCACTTAACCAGAGCAGGCCGGAACGAGCATCAACAATTTTAGCCAGCGCCTCGATCGCTGCCGTGTAACGCTTATCGCTATGTACATTGCTGCTCAGTTTTTCGGTTAAGCCCAGCCATTCAAGGCGGTAATCATATTTGTTTTTATAAAAATGCTTGCCCAGAAATACTCTGATTTTCGCGCGCAGTTGACCCGATGATAATATTGCTGCCAGCAACACAACCGCCAGCGATAGAAACAGGGCCTGCCAGATACGGCCCCAGTTACCACCGTATTCTCTAAGATAATAACCCGCTGCCGACATCACCAGCAGGTAGATACCGCCTGCAAAAATAGCGGTAGTATTGAGAACGATATCTCGCGAAACAAAAATATTCAGTGACCAGTTTTTGCTGCGAGCTGCGGCAATGGCCAGCAACGGAACCACGACTATATGAATAATGCCACGGGCTTCCCACAGCTCGGTATCAATGCCTCTAAAAAGTAAAGCGTCGGCATAAAGATAAAAATCAAACGCGAATAGAAGGCCCGCTCCGATGAAGAGATATTTTATAGCCCAGCGATGGCGTGTTGAAGTATTGCGAAACAGCTGCTCAATGATGGCCAGCCCAATAAGCGCCATGATCACATGACCGGTAACGCTCGGAACAGAGAGTCCGGGTTGTACCTCAAACTCAATAAATATAATCAGTGCCGCAAAAACCAGGCTCAGTGGCAGGGCCCAGTTTACAAATTGTCGATAACCGTGGCCCTGAGTAACGGCGGTATCAAACAGCTTGAGCAAAAAAGCATACCAGGCCATATAGCGTATGATTTCGAGCGCCTGATGAAGTGGCAGCGAGCTGGAATTTTCTGATGCGACGCCGACGGCGGTGATGGCCCAGAG
>JAQICG010000343.1 GCA_027858635.1 Gammaproteobacteria bacterium
ATCATCCACCCCATTTTTTTAAAGTTCAAAAGCGAATTAAATTGGGTCGTTAGCTCAGTTGGTAGAGCAGGAGACTCTTAATCTCTTGGTCCAGGGTTCGAATCCCTGACGACCCACCAATATAATCAGCAGGTTAGGGGTTAACATCCTTTCTCTGTTTTTTTGGAGTCACCATATAGTCACCAGCAGGATGCTTTTCGGCTTGTTTCTCTGGCGCTTCGCTTTCCTGTTTGTAATTAAATTCACGCCCAATCAAATAATGCAGCCGTACAGCATCGATCGTTTTGTTATGTTAAATTCAAAGCTGGTCAATTCAAGGAGACTGTTATGGAAGAGCCTTCAGCCCTTATCCTCAGGGCAACTCAGTTCGCAGCATTAAAGCACAGAGACCAGCGCCGCAAAGATCACGCGGCATCCCCTTACATCATTCATCCGGTCACCGTGGCGCATGAGCTCACCCTGGCCGGTATCACCGATCCCGAGGTCATAGCAGCGGCTTTGTTGCACGATACGCTGGAGGACACTGAAACGGTGCCTGCTGAGTTGTTGGCGGCTTTCGGTGAACGTGTCTGCAAGATGGTGCAGGAACTGACTGACGACAAAGAGCTGCCCAAGGCGGAGCGTAAGCGATTGCAGGTTGAGCATGCCCCCGGATTATCGCCGGGCGCCGCTCTGGTGAAGGTCTGCGACAAGATCGCCAATATCACGGACGTTACCCATAGCCCACCGCCTGACTGGAGCACTGAGCGCCGTATGCAGTATCTGGACTGGGCGGCCTCCGTGGTAGCCGGGTGTGCAGTGGACAATGACCGGCTCAAACAGCGCTTTGCTGATACGCTGGCCAAGGGCAGAGAGAGTATAAAGGCCTTTCTGCAGCTGGCCTGAGAACTGAATATTGAATGCCATGGCTGCCGCTCTGGAACGTCGGAAGGCTCGATAAGAGTTGTTTGTCACTTTATGTCATACAGATAATCATTTAATTTATTAATTGCGAGAGGGAAAAAATGAATCCATTACACTATTTGGAACTATGTAGATACGGCCTACTTAACACACCAACAGTAGAAAGAGAAATGGCTCTGCCTGCCTATTACGGCTTTGTAAGAGCGGCCGCCGCTATAGGTGCATTTGTGGGTGTGTTGATAGGCCTTGTAACAATGGTGGGTGGTGGTGGAATCATTGCATTAATTATTACCGGGTTTATGTGGATGCTGTTTTCATTGGCGGGTTATGGGATTGTTCTCGGCTTTTTAGCCATAGTGCGTGCTCAGATCGAAACAAGAAATGCCATCATTGAATACATAAGAAGCAAAAACGTAGCAAACGATTCTGACGACTCAAGCGGTGCTCTGAATGAGACAGTATCGTGATCGTAGAGTTAAGCCCTACCGGATCTCCTAATTCAGTGGCTTTGCCCGTTTATCTTAATCAGATGGCGGGCTTTTTTTTGATTTCGAGATTGAGCGTGAGAAAGACAATGCCGCTTTCCATAACCGTACCAGACGGTTATATATAAAAAGCTGAGAAATGGTAGTTATTTAATACCACTAACATAAACAACAACTTATCTGTATATTTGGGTTGACATCCCGGAGGACTCAAGGGTATATTGGCCACAGTTACTTCAATAAGTAATCGGCCACACCAGGCGCGGCAACGCCCGGTAATGGCCTAACCAATAATCACCTGTTAGGAGGCGATAATGGCTACCCAAGATAATACCACTGATATATTCCCGACCCCAAAAGATGCCGCAGTAATAAACAAGATCAGGCGCATCGTAGAAGAAACCCGGTTCAGCAAAGAGGATGCACAGCCCGGTGCGACAGTCCTGCCCATAAATAAATACGACAGTACGCACGATGATTTAAATATGACATTAGCCCAGGCCGATGCCGTGGCGAATCTGGTCATGCACAATGGCGGGCAAGGCAACTTCGAGATGAGCCATGAAACCATCATAAATTCGATATGGTGCATACAGGGCCTGATTAAACAGGCTATGCAAATTGTCGAAAGATCAGAAGTGAAAGCCATCACCACACACGACAACGCCCTGTCAGGGGACATATGATGGCTGCTGAAACACTGATAGACGCCGATGCCCAGCCCGGCGACCTTCGGCTGATCATCCAGATTCTGTTTGATGCATCGTATCGTATGGAGGCAGCCTTTAGAAGCGCGCTCTGTGCCGACATGGCCGGGCATGTGATTAGTTTCGATCAGCGGATGATGCTGGAGGCGGGGCTGATCGCTTCACACCTCACTATGGACAAACTGAGTGAGCTGGAAGGTCATTTGGCCATAGAATCGTATGAAGTGGATGGGGTAACCGCATACCGCCATGCAGTAGGCGAAGGGCAGTGGGATATTATGAAAATGATCGGCTTGCCGGCATCCAACGGGTAGCGTGCCCCAGTCTCATTTTGTGGCCACGGAATGAGACCGGGACTGAGACTTAGGCCAGAGACTCACTGACCCCTGACCAGTCCGGTGCGCCAGGTCACGTTCAGATCCTTCAGCCGTCGCAGAATACGTTCAGCCGTGTCCCGGTCGGTCTCTTCAATGCAATCGATCACGGCCTGGTGAAAGCGTTCAGTTTGCTGAGCATCCATCATTTGGTTAGCAACAATTGCAGCGGTGCGCAGAGCCTCCATGCTGTGCCGCGAGGCTTCCAGGAACAGCTTAGGGTTGCGCAGCTTGCCTTCTGAGGTCTCGCACATGTCCAGCACGCGCTTGGCGCGAGCAACCGCGTTTCTGACTTCATTCATCACTGAGAGAATGCCGCTGCTGGCCACGTCATTCGGGCTCACCACCGTAGGCAGGCTTGCAGTCACTTCGCGCCGGGTACTCTTCTTTGGTGCCTGTCTGCTGCGCCTGTCGGACTTGGCCTTAACCGTCTTCGCCGCCGCTTTGGCAGCAACGCCACCGGCCTTGACTGCGTTCACCCAGCGGTACCAGGTCGGTTTTTTCACATCCGGGTAACGGCTACGCCAAAGAATCGACCAATCCCGGCCCGGGCCATAGTCGACCATCTCCTGCATGATCTCAGCCTGTGCTACGGCCCGCTTGTTTTTGTTTTTGGCGCTCACCGGTGGTCGCCTTCGGGCTGTCGCTTCAGCTCGTCATTTAAGGCCACCAGGTAGCGTTCAGTATGCTCTGCAGCCACGTCCGCATCAAAGCCATAGCCAACCGCCAGAGCAAACACGGTGTCAATGGATGGCGTTTGCTCTGCCTTTATCAGCTCACCCGATACGGCATCCCTGAAATCCCAGTAGTCCCGTACAGCGGGCAGGCGGCAACGGCTGGTAGCGCTTTTACTGATATTAAACAGGATCGGGCGGCTATCCATATGCACCTCTCGAATATTCCTGTAAGTAATTAGGCGTCTCCAGCCGTTCGGAAAAGCCTGTGCCACGGATGAAATCAACCTCCGTGGTGTACGTGCCCAGCACGACAAAGACATGGGAGACGTTCTGGGTGTAGTACTGCGGGTTCAGGTTGCCATGCTCCAGCTCGATGTACGTGCCGGGCTTGATCTTCTCGTCCCCGCGCAAAACCATATTGCCGGTCTCCAG
>JAQICG010000170.1 GCA_027858635.1 Gammaproteobacteria bacterium
TTGTTGGGGTTCGTGCCTCACCCCAACCTACGAACTATTTTTTCACTCCAACACTATCCCGCTGTTTTCAAGATATTCAACAAAGTCTTCAACTTCCATGGGGCGGCCCAGATAGAAGCCTTGTGCTGCATCGCAGTTTAGTTCTTTTAGCCGTTTGGCGGTTTCCAGATTCTCTACCCCTTCGGCGATGACACTGATGCCGAGATTGTGTGCAAGATCGATGGTGGCGTGGACAATAACTTCGTCATTTTCATCTTCGAGCATTTCCATGACAAAGGAACGATCTATCTTTATTTCACTCACCGGCAATTGCTTGAGGTAAGCCATGGAGGAATAGCCGGTTCCAAAATCATCAATGGAGATACCAACGCCCATTTGGCTGATGTTGTTCAGGATTTTTTTAGAACGAATCGGGTCTTTAATAAAAATATTTTCGGTTAGTTCCAGCGTGATTTGATCGGGCGCGATTTTGTTGCTCAGTATGACTTCATTCAGCTTTGCGGGTAAGCGGGCATCGTGAATGCAGTTCATGGAAACATTGACGCTGATCATTAATTTATGCCCCAGATCATTCCATGCCGCGCACTGTCTGGCTGCTGAGTCTATAACAAAGCAGGTAATTGGCTGAATTAAACCGGTGTGTTCGGCCAGCGGAATAAAATCATCGGGGGAGATAAAGCCCCGCTCCGGATGTTCCCAGCGCAACAGCGCTTCTGCGCCATAAATTTGCCCCGTTGACAGGTCAATTTTCGGCTGATAAAAAAGCTGTAGCTTCTCGTTAGCTATGGCCTGTCTCAGTTCTGAGGCCAGTGCCAGGCGACTCACCGCATGGCCATCTTCCGAGGGTTCGTAAACATTGAAGCCTGCATGTTTGCTTTTGGCGCTGTACATGGCGACATCGGCACGTTGTAGAAGAATATTAACGTCATTGCCATGTAGCGGGTATTCAACCAGACCCATGCTCAAAGCGATGTCGAGTTCGTGGCCTTCTATATCAAATGCATGTTCAAACGCATTCAGAACTTTTTTAACGGTGATAGTCGCCTGTTCCAGGTTGGTGTTCGCCAGCAGTATGCCGAATTCGTCTCCACCCAGACGCGCCACCATGTCATTACTGCGCAGTGTCTCGCTCAAGCGTTCGGCGACTTTTTGCAGTACCACGTCACCAATATGATGGCCGAGCGTGTCATTAATTTCCTTGAAGCGATCCAGATCACTCAGTATCACAACAAATTTGTTATCGCCGTTAATGCTAGTGGATATCAGCTGCTGTAACTGGTTGTTAAATAATTTTCGGTTTGGCATATCGGTGAGCGGATCATGCAATGCCTGATGCTCTAATGCATGTGTTTCTGTCTGTATCGCCGAGGCCAGTAATTCGAAGCGACTTTCTAATACATCCAGTTGATTTTTCTGATCAATATCCGGTTGTGCAATCGCCATGTCCTGCGAAAACTTAACCACGCGTCCGGTTAAATTCTGAATTCTTGAAGTAATCCAGAGCATTACCAATGCAAATGTGAGGATGTAGGCAATTGCCGTGGCAATAGTTATTAGTTGATACTCATTAAGCACCGTTTCGGTCTGCTCGCGTACTTCCCTGGTCGAGACGAAGGAGACGAACTTTAGTAACATGCTGGAAGAACCTGAATCGAAATGATCTTCACTTGTTATCAGGTATTTATCAGTCAGTTTATCCAGTTCGCTGTTTTTTGGCATCAACTGTTCGTTGCTGCTAACCAGAATGGTAGTCTCTTCGTCTTTTAACAATGCAATGATGGTGTTATCAGTTTCTGAGCCTTGCGAAATACGCAGTAGCTCTTCATCTATCGGGCTGGCTATAAGCAACATGGCGGAATCTGGACTATAGCCAATATATTCTGTGGAGATGACGTAAGGCTGGCTGCCGCGCATAGTGATATAGCTTTGCCCTCGACTCAGCTCTTTTTCATGAGGAGTGATATTTAAAAGCTCTTTTGGGGGCATCGGGTTGCGGTAAAGATAGAGCTCACGCAACTCGCCGCTTTTGTCAAAAAGCATTGCGTAACGGGGCCATAGCTGGCTGCGCATTATAGACAGGCCCGGCAGCCATGCAGGGACATCCTGGTGCAGTATCAGCCCGTTACTCTTGTCGGCATTTAACCACTGTTCTGATTTGATGTAGTTCTTCGTCGTAACCCTGTCGGCGTACATTTTTACCGTTGGATTATATTTTTTCAAATGCTGGTAGAAGCGTATGCGATGTTCTCTTGCCTCTTTATTAAAACGCTCGCTCAGTATTTCATGAAAAATATTACTCAGTTGATAGTTTTGATAGACATGTGACACGCCCCATACCACAATCCCTGCTGACATGGTCAGCAGGAGCATGGTCAGGGTTAAAGAAAATCGAGGTAACATGTTTCAGATTAGCGCTGAGAAATCACAGCATGTCCTTTTGGTTCGGCAATTAATTCCCTGTCCTTAAATTTCCAGCCGGCTGATTTCAGTTTTTTCGCGGGTATAAAGCCGTGCTCTTCACCATGGCTCTGCACATAATCGTATATGGCATCCATTAATGTTTCCGCTTTTTCATTTCTGTTATTTGCATTGGTCCATGTGGTCATATTATATGAGCGGTAAATGGGATAGTTGCCAGCAAGCAGATGTTCCAGCTCTTCAGGGTTTTTGCCATCGATGTTTAATATTTTCAAAGTGCCCTTGTCTTTATGCACTTTTAGCATGAATGGTGTTTCGTAACCAATTGCGCCAATGTTATTGGCTACCAGCGAAATCGTATCAGCAATAGTGCCAACCAGTTCTGCTCTTGGGCTTAACTTATCGGCATTGTTCATCAATGAGCGCCAGTGCCCGGGCCGTTTTTTACAATGCATTCGTGCTATGGGCTTAATTTTTTCTCCCTTTAATTTATCGGACAAGTTTGGATAAGCAGGCACTTCCGACCAGGTGACATATTCGCCTTTGAATATCTTTTTGGCATCAGTTGATGTTACATCGGAAACCGGATTATCTTTATTGGTAACAAGTGCAATGGGGGCAATCGCAATGGTGTTAAATTTCAACCCGGGTAAGCGATCGGTCTCACCGGGCGGACAGCAGTAAGTACCGATATCCACCGATTTTTTCATCAGCTTCTTTGCAGTAGCGCCACATGTGCCCTGTTGCACATCTACTTTTATTCCCTGTTGTTCTGCGATCATTTCAACTATTTCATGGAAAGCCGGGTATGTCTGCTGGCCCAGTGAGATCACGACCTCAACATCAGCCGCTACTTTGTCACCGTAGTTGATGGCCGTTTCCTGAAAGCCCTCTGGCATGGTTGCTTCATGGTCGGGATCGGAAAAGGCGTTCGAATTCAGTTGGTTAGTGGTTTCAGCATGAGATAAGGGGGTTAGGGTCAGTGCCAGTAATATGGAATAAAAAGAGGTTTTTTTAAATGTCTTAGTCATAAGTAGAGTCCTTGTATTTCATGCTGTCATATCTGATATAACTGACTGCGAGTATAGATCATCGGTGCGGTGAATGATGAGCTGATATTAAATTAAGCACTATAATTTCAGGTTTTTAGCAGATGGTCCGATTAAATCAAGATATTCAATTCGCAAAAAAGCCGGCTGAAAACTGAACGGCTTCGGGCAGGGTAAAAATTTCGCGGCCGGCAGGGTTTTCTGCCAGCCACTGAAGTGCAACCGCTTCTCCCTTGAGATACAGCATTTCGGTACACAGGCTGGTGGCGCAGCTGCCGGTCGATCGGGCAGCCTGCCAGTTGATGCCGACGAACAGGTCGCGGGTTTCATCGGCGTTTAATATTTTCTGGTCATCTAATTCAATAATAATCGCGGCCTGCGTGACTGCACACCGTGACACTACCCGGCTTTTGCAGTGCGCCATTGCGGAGGGTGCGAGTGCATCCAGCGCACACATGGCATGCACTGTATGGCCATTAATTTCTATCCGGCTGATGCGTGGTTCCGAGCTAAAGGGATAAGCGCCGGTGACTTCGCCTTCGGCATTGGTGACGACCATGTCTTTGTCGGCAAGGGTGAGCAGGGCATCTGCTGCCTGCGGCGAAACCGCTTTGAGTTCCGCTAATGTGGGCGCCCTGCCCCCGGTGAAATATTGCTGCTGGATAGCGTGGTAGATTTTGCGGGCGTCTGCATCGAGGCTTTCCAGATTCTGCCGCAGTGGCAGTATCGAGGCGAGGTGCTGGATGGCGGTGGTGATTTTATCTGGAGCTGACATTTTTCATGATCCTTAGGAGGCTGTCGGATTCAGGATGAATTGGCTGCGGAAGTGTGCTCACTCTCCCACTCTCTCGCTTCAATCCCCCTAAACCCGACAGCCTCCTTAATGAGCGGACATGTCAGAGTGGCTTTACGGTGTTTCTGCCTGCTGGATAATGTTCAGCACATATTGTGGCAGAGCAAAAGCGGCCTGGTGGATTTCAGGGTTGTAGTATCGAGTCTGGAGGTTAGCCTGCTGATAGCGCCGGCGCAATGTCTCCAGATCGAGATGGCGGTAGGCCGGGTTATCGCTAGCCCAGGCAAAGGTCATGATGCCGCCGATATAGGTGGGAATGGCGGCACTGTAGAAGGTGGTGTCGTCAAAAACGCTGCCCAGCCGTCGTGTGGTGGTGCTGACTTCATCGGGCTGCATAAAGACCACGCCGTTCTGTGCGACCAGAATGCCGCCGGTATTCAGGCAGCGCTGGCAGCCGTCATAGAAGGTTGAGGTGAACAGCACTTCGCCGGGGCCGATGGGGTCGGTGCAGTCGGAGATGATGACGTCAAATTTCTCGTCGGTTTCGGTGACGAACTTGATGCCGTCCTCAATGACGATATTAACGCGGGGATCGTCAAAGGCGCCGTTGCTGTGCTTGGGTAAATATTCTCTGCACATGTCGATCACGGCCTGATCGATTTCGACCTGGGTGACATGTTCGACCGTGCTGTGCCGGCAGACTTCGCGCAACATACCGCCGTCACCGCCGCCGATGATTAATACCCGTTTGGCGGCGCCGTGTGACAGCAGCGGCACGTGGGTGAGCATTTCGTGGTAGATGAACTCATCTTTTTCGGTGGTCTGGACGACGCCGTCGAGCACCATGACCCGGCCGAACATGGCATTATCAAAAATCATCAAATGCTGATGTTCGGTTTTCGATTCGAAGTAGATCTTATCGACGGTAAGGGTCTGGCCGTAGGCGTCGTGAAGGGTTTCTAACCAGCGTTCAGTCATTCCCTTCAACCACCATGCCGCGCAGGTGTTCAGTCATGTTGACCTGATCGGGGGTAAAGGCATTTCTCAGTACGGGGATGGTTTTTTCAGGCTCGGCATCACCGCACATGAAGACGTCAAAAGCCGCATAGCCGTGCTCCGGCCAGGTATGTACGCTGATGTGCGACTCGGCAAGAACGGCGACGCCGGAAATGCCGGCATTGGGCGTAAAGTGATGCAGATGGATGTGCAGCAACGTCGCACCGGCGACCTCGACACTTTCACGTAGCGCGGCTTCCATAAGTTCGAGATTATCCAGTTGACTGGCGCCCCAGAAATCGAACACCAGATGAGTGCCGGCAAAGACAAGACCGTTGCGTCTGACGAAGTGATCCAGCGGAGCCTGATCAGAAGTCATTTGCTGAACATGCATGGGCCACTGAGCGATATTGTCGTTGATCTTGTCTTTATGGGCAATATCGACAGCAGTGTCGATATCAACCGGTTTTTTGGCGGAAATTATAGCCATTATTAACCTCACAAATAAAGCCGTACGGCGGTAAAACAAATTGTTATTGCTTGAGCGCCTTACTAGTGAGGACGCTTCCAGGAGGCTGTCGGATTCAGGATGAATTGGCTGCGGAAGCGGGAGAGCGGCTCAAACCTCCCCGATTTTTCGTTGCGTAGAATAACTATGCGCCTCAAAATCGGGAAAATTTGCGCTCACTCTCCCACTCCCTCGCTTCAATCCCCCTAAAACCGGCAGCCTCCGAGGTATACATAAAATTCTGTATGTAAAAAAGTGCGCAGATTTTAAGAGTTATCAGCTAAATAGCAAGGGACAACTTAATCCGGTTCAAAACCAGCGCTATGCAGGCGATGAGGGAGAAACAGCAGAATGATTATTCGCTACGTAAAGCGTCGACAGGATTCATGCCGGCTGCCTGTCTGGCGGGCATGACCCCGGCTACCAGCCCGACAATAATCGCCAGTGCTTCAGCCATGAGCACATAATGCCAGGGCGTGTGCACCGGAATCGCAGGGACGATGAAATGTATCAGCTCTGCTATCGACAGGGCCAGCAGCAGCCCTGTTACCCCGCCCAGCGCAGACAGCAACATGGCTTCAGTGAGAAACAGAATCAGGATCTGGTGGCGTTCGGCGCCCAGTGCGGTTAACAGCCCGATCTCTGCGGTGCGCTCTTTTACGGCAATGGTCATGATAGTGAGAATGCCCACGCCGCCGACGAGGAGGGAGATGCCGCCGAGCGCGCCCACGGCAAAAGTCAGAATGTCGAGCACCGAGCTCAGCACTTCCAGCATCTGCTCCTGGGTGACGATGGTGAAATCTTCCTCACCGTGGCGTGCCAGCAGAACCTCCTTGATGATGCTGCTGACCCTGTAGGCATCAAGATTTTTTTCGTAGAGGATATCAATTTCCATCAGGCTGTCGCGATTAAACAGCTCCATCGATTTGGCGGCGGGGATGTACACCGCATCATCGAGATCGAAGCCCAGTAGCTGGCCCTTGGATTCCATGACGCCGATGACCCGAAAACGCGAACCGCCGACCCGGACGATTTCGCCCAGCGGTATACGGTTGCTAAACAGCACTTCTTTGAACCGGCTGCCGATCACAATAAATGAAAGCGCCGCGCGCGGATCATCATCCGGCAGGAACTGGCCGGCAGCGACATCAATCTGCCAGACTTTGGGCAGGTCCGCGCCGACACCGAAAATATAGGTGCTGCGCTGCAGGCCACCGCCTTTGACGGTGGCATTGCCCTGAATCACCGGCACCACCGCAATCACCTGCGGCAGTTTGGTCAGCACGGTGGCGTCGTTGAGTGTGAGCGGCCGCACATTGCTCATCACCGCCCCGGAGACACCGTGGGTAGTGGTTTTACCGGGCGTGACGGCGATAAGGTTGGTGCCGAACTGGCTGAACTCAGCCAGCATGAATCGGTGTAGGCCCTCGCCCATTGAGGTCAGCAGCACCACGGCAGTGATACCGACCGCAATGCCGAGCGCAGTCAGGCTGCTGCGCAGGCGCCGGGCGCGCACTGCGCTGAAAGATAAATTGAACAGGTCTTTGAGAAGCATGATGACAGCCTGCTCAGCGCCCGGACAGGGCCAGCACCGGGTTGAGGTTGGCGGCGTGCCGGGCGGGCAGCAGGCCAAACAGCAGGCCGGTGAACAGGGCGATGCCGACCGCGGCCCACAGGGCCCAGTCAGGCGCCTGAAAGGGGAAATCCGGGAAATAGAGCTGCAACACCTGATTGCCACCCAGTCCGAAAATCAGCCCGAGCAGCGCACCGATCATCGACAGACAGGCCGATTCGGTGAGAAACAGCAGTATGATCTGCCGGCGGGGCGCGCCCAGCGCCTTGAGCAAGCCAATCTCGGCGGTGCGTTGCGCCGCAGCTACCAGCATCACGTTCATAATCATGATGCCCGCGACTAACAAACTGACTGCCGCTATGCCGCCGAGTGAATAGGTCAGCGCGGTTAGTATCCGGTCGAAGGTGCTCAGTAACGCATCCTGCGACAACACGGTGATGTCATCTTCACCTTCGTGGCGGGCGCGTATGATGTCGATGATATCCTGACGGGCTTTGTCCATGACCTCCTGACTGCGCGCCACCACCAGAATTCTGAACACCGAATTAATGTTGAATAATGTCTGCGCTGAGGCGGCGGGCATCAACAGTGAGTCACTGAGATCCATGCCCAGGGCGACCCCCTCCTCTTCCAGCACGCCGATGACCCGGCAGCGGTATCCTCCGACGCGTACCCATTTGCCCAGCGGTGATGCGTTACCGAACAGTTCTGTTTGCAGAGTGCGACCGAGCACGCAGACTGGCGAGGCGCGGGTCATCTCCTGCTCCGGCAAAAACTGGCCGCTAGCCATATGCAATTCCCGAACTGAAAAAAGACTGGCAGTGGTACCTGTAATCATCACTTCCCGCTCCATCTGCCGGTAGGAAACCGGTGCCGCGCCGACAACGATGGGGGCGACTTCTTTTATGTGATAGCTTCTTTGCAGTGCCATGACATCCTGCAAAGTGAGATCGCGCGGCGTCTCTCCGGTCATCGGTGGCATGCCGCCGGTAGTTTCGGAACGCCCCGGTAATACAATCAGCAAATTGGTACCCAGCGAGGAAAACTGCTGGGTGACATACAGACGCGCGCCTTCACCCAGCGAGGTCAGCAAAATCACCGAGGCGACGCCAATCGCCATCGCCAGCAACATTAAATAGGTGCGTGTGCGCGCGCCATACATGGCCTTAAAAGCAAACTGGATAACGTCATTGAGGTACATTACGGCAGCACCTTGCCATCCATCATGTGAATAATGCGTTGCGCACGTTCGCCCAGTTCAGCATCATGCGTAACCAGTAACAGGGTGATGCCCTGTTGATTAAGCGCTTCAAGAATGTCGATCACTTCCACGCCCGAGGCGTGGTCAAGATTGCCGGTGGGTTCATCAGCCAGCAGCACCAGCGGTTTGGTGACCACGGCGCGCGCAATCGCGACCCGCTGCCGCTGCCCGCCGGATAACTGATCAGGTCGGTGGTGAGCTCTATCACTAAGGCTGAGTGATTTAAGCGCATCGTTGACACGCTCGTTACGCTCATCGTGCTCAACCCCGGCGAGGGTCAATGGCAGCGCAATGTTTTCAGCTGCGGTGAGTCGCGGTATTAAATGAAAAATCTGAAAAACAAAACCGATTTTTTCACGCCTGATTTTTGCCAGCTCAAGTTCAGACAGTTTGGTGGTATCTTTTCCATCTAAAAAATAATGGCCCTTATCGAGTTGATCGAGCAGGCCAATGGCATTTAACAGCGTGGATTTGCCGGAGCCGGATGGCCCCATAATGGAAACATATTCGCCCGCTTTAATCTCAAGCGTGACATCGTCCAGGCCGTGTACCAGTTCATCGCCGACCTGAAATGTGCGGGATGCGTTTTCGAGTTTAATCATTTATTTTCGGTGGTCTCTATTTTGGCAAAAGCACCATCCTCAACCCCTTTTCTGTCGGTGGTGACGACAACGAGTTCACCCGGCTCGAGGCCGTTGGTAATTTCTGTCCAGTCCCAGTTGGATAAACCGGTTTTAATATCACGCAGTTCAAGGCTTTCATCGTCAGTATGAAAAACATAAACCTGATGTTTATCAACGATAGTTTCAGTCGGCACGCGCAGGGTGTTTTCGCGCACGCTCAGAATCACTTCGGCATCGGCGCTGTAGCCCGGCAGCATGTCGGCCATGTCTTCGGGGTTATCAAAGATCACTTCGATATCAACGGTTCGCGCCTGCTTTTCAAGGTCGAGAACATAATCGGCGATGCGACGTACCGTGGAAGGAAAACGCCGATCCTTAAAGGCATCGAGTGAAATGCGCGCCGGCATGTCGTGTTTGATTTTTGGTGCGTCGACTTCATCGATGGGCACTGCCACATAAAAGCAGCTGTGATCCACAATGTCGACCGCGGGCAGTGTTGGAATGCCCGGCGGTGATGGCGTCACATACTCACCGACTTCGCCATTGACTTCAACAGCGACGCCATCGAATGGCGCTTTTAATCGGGTGCGTTCGAACAGCGCTTCTGCGACGGCGATTCTTTCCTTGCTGACTGTGGCTGAGGTTTGCGAGGCAACACAGTCGGCGCGGAGTGATTTTGCGGTGGCGACCGCCTGATCGACCACCTCTTCCGATATGGCCCGTGTTTCGCGCAGGTCGGTTTTTCGTTTGGCGTTGATTTCTGAAATATCGGCCTGCACACAGACACTTTTCGCGCGCGCTTTCGCCGCTTTGGCTTCAGAGCGAGCCAGACCGACTTCGGCGCGCTGATCATCGTTCCAGAGCTCCAGCAAGACATCGCCCTGCTTCACTTCATCGCCTTCTTTTATGTACAGTGCGGCGATCTGACCGCCCATGGCCGCTGACATCTGTGACCGCCGGCAGGCTTTCACCGAGCCTGCGCGGGTATTGACGGCGGTCTCCTCGACGAGACCTTTTTCAGCGGCTTCGACCTCAATCAGTACGGGCTTTGGACGGGTTTTGTATAACAACAACGACACAATAATAATCACCACAGTCGCAAATATGAGCAGGTGTTTGTTTCTTTTTATCACGCTTTAATCCCTGTTGGTTAAGCTAAAATATCGGATGCATTATTGGATACAATCATACACTCCAGCGTGAAATTTAGATAATTAATTATTTTTTATGAGAACTTTGTCGCGATGTGAAGTTTTTTATCAGTACAATACAGGAAGTAAAATGCATATAAAAAATCTGGTTTTTGACAAGGCATTATTCACAGCACAAAAAAAACGGCCTACCACTTCTCTTGTGGTAAGCCTTTAATGATTTAAGCTAATTAAAAACGAACCAGCACGCCCACAGCAATAGCACTTAGATCGAAGTGATTTGCATCAAGGTACTGCATGTATTCAATATTTAGTGCTATGTTATTGAGAATGCCGATGTTGGCACCTACGCCATAGGAGAAGTCACCTTCCGCTACCGTCGAGCTGGCAGCGGGGAATGCCATCGCACTGGCTTCGGCCCTGCTGGTGCCTGTTATGGCATAAACAGATGATGACTCGGTCAGATTGAGGTGACCGGTGAGATAAATGCCTATTAGAGAATTCAGTGCTAAGGTGCGATCAATACCGGCCGGACCCAGTTCCGGTATGAATTGGGATTCTTCATCCAGCCCCAGTCCCAGTCGTGCTTCCACAGCAACGTGGGGATTAAAAGATTTGCCGAATCGACCCACGACCATGGCGGGTTCGAAGTTTGCTGAAATCCCCTCTTCGTTATAATCACTTTGCGCATATTGCGCGCCGGCATAGTAATTGCCGTAAGGTTGGGCGATAGTAGGGAGGGTAAATAGCAGTAGCGAGCAGGCCAGTGTTATGTAGAGCAGTTTGCTTTTCATGAAAATATCCTTCGCTCGATTATTACGCTGTATTATTACAATATGATTATTTTCATCAGTTGATATCAGTACTGCCTGATCATTTCAGCACTGCTTTAAAAAAGTAATTTATGTATGGTAGATAGCCTGGTCATTATTGCGCTCCAAAAAACAAACGTGACTGCGATGAAAATAAACTAAGTGCATGATCACTTATATAAGCATTTTACAGTGTAAACTTTTGTAAGAAATCAGGCGCAATATTAATGTTGTTTTGAGTTCTGAAATAATTATGAAACTGATCGTGTGCACACAAAAGATGATAAATTAATCGCTGTAAAAATACTTAAGAGCGGCAAGCAGAGTTATTTCTGTCACCTGATTGTTTATCATCAAGTATTTGATGGATAAGGTTTGACCTGCCGCTTATTAGCCGTATCATTAAACAGGCGGAGCAGTGCAAACACTGACTTCGTGCGGGGAATATGATTATTAAAAATAAAGCTGGGTATTTTAGAGTTATTTATTCTGATGACTGTACAATCTGATACAGCCGTTACCCACACAACAAAGAGTGCGTAAATGAAAATGGAACATTACTACTTTTCGACTGATCAGCTCCAGCGGCTGCTGGATAATTTGCTCGATGAAGGTTACCGCTGTGTCGGCCCGCAGGTTCGCGATGGTGCGATCATGTACGATGAACTCAGCCGGGTGGAGCAGCTGCCACTTGGCGTGACGGAGACACAGGCGCCCGGAAGTTATTCTTTAAATCGGCATGCCACGCAAAAGTATTTCGACTGGGCCAATGGTCCGCAGGCGATTAAGCCCCTGCTGTTCGCGCCGCAAGAAAAACTCTGGCAAAGCGCACAGGCAGCAGACGGACAGATTTCATTCAACACCGCCGAGCCCGAACTCAGACCCGTCGCAATAATCGGTGCGCGCGCCTGCGAGATCGCCGCCATGAAACTTCAGGATCAGCATTTTCTGCAGCAGCAATATTCCGACCCTTTCTACAAATCGCGGCGGGACAATCTTCTGGTCATTGCGGTGAATTGCGGCCATCCGGCGTCGACCTGTTTCTGTCACAGCACCGGAGATGGCCCCTTTGTTGAAGATGATGAAGCAGCAGCCGACATGGTATTGACCGAACTGGAACATGGCTTTCTGATTGCCGCGCATACGGATCGGGGTGAAAAAATTCTTGAAGATCTGGGGCTGGATGGCTGCCACCAGCAGCATCTCGATGAATCAGCATCGATTAGAGCCCGCGCCTCGATACAGGATAAGCAGCTGCCGCAATTTGACATCAAATCACGCCTGCTCAATGAGCTTGATAACGAAGCCTGGGACAGCATCGCTGAAACATGCCTGAGCTGCGGTAACTGCACCTCCGTCTGCCCGACCTGTTTCTGTCACAGTGAAAATGACGTGCCCGAACTCGACGGTAAATCATCCAGCCATTTTCGTGAATGGGATTCCTGTTTCAGTCAGGGCCACAGTTACATCCACGGCATCACCATTCGCAGCAATACCAGTCAGCGCTACCGGCAATGGTTGACGCACAAATTCAGCACCTGGCACGATCAGTATGGACGATCCGGCTGCGTGGGTTGCGGGCGTTGCGTTACCTGGTGTCCGGTAGGCATCGACGTGATCGAATCACTGGCTAAGTTCGGCGGAGATGCCTCATGATTAATGCACAGCACAATCCACATCAGCCGCATGAAGCCATCATTGTTGAACGCATTGATGAAGGCGCGGATATGTTCAGCCTGCGCCTGAAATTCAGCGATCCAAAACTTCAGGATGATTACGAATTTGAACCCGGCCAGTTCAACATGCTGTATCTCTATGGCGTCGGGGAGATTGCGATTTCAATTGTCTCCGATCCTGAAGACAGTCATATTATTGATCACACCATTCGTATCATCGGCCGAGTTACGCGGGGTATGGCTAATCTCAAAACCGGTGATCGCATTGGTCTGCGCGGCTCTTATGGCCGGGGCTGGCCGATACTTGAGGCAAAGCAAAAAGATGTGATCATTGTCACCGGCGGTTTAGGCTGTGCGCCGGTGGTGTCGGCTATTAACTATATCGAGCAGCGACGCGGAGATTACGGGCGCCTGAATATCGTCCAGGGAGTTAAGCACAGCGCCGATTTAATCTGGAAGTCCCGCTATGATAGATGGCGTCAATTACCGCAGACCAGGGTGTTTCTGACTGCCGATGTCGGTGATGCACTCTGGCCCTGGCACGTCGGACCGGTGACGACGCTGTTTGATCAGATGGAATATGATCCCGATAATGTCACCGTCATGATGTGCGGCCCCGAGGGTATGATGCGCGCCGCCTGTACTCAGTTGCTGGAAAAAAACATTGCATCATCACAGCTTTTTTTATCCATGGAAAGAAACATGCAATGCGCCCTCGGTCACTGTGGCCACTGTCAGTATGGCAGCAAATTTATCTGCAAGAACGGGCCGGTATTCAGTTACGATGAAATTGCCGATCTGTTCAGCGTCAAGGGGTTTTAAGCATGAGCCATAACAAGCCCGCCATAGCGGTACACAAATTCAGCTCCTGCGACGGCTGCCAGCTGGCGCTGCTTAATCTGGGTGAGTCATTACTAACGCTCAGCAGTATGGTCGATATTCTGCACTTTGCCGAAGCCGGTCCCGTCGATGAAAACGCAAAAGTTGATATTGCCATTGTTGAAGGCAGCATTTCCACCACCGAAGATATAGAACGCATTAACAGAATTCGAGATAACAGCACCCTGGTCATGACCATTGGTGCCTGTGCTACGGCGGGCGGATTACAGGCGCTGCGTAATATGGCGGACACACAGCAGTGGATCGCTGATATTTACGCCAACCCCGCTGTTATCAAAAGTCTGGAAAAAAGCACCGCTATCAAAGCGCACATAAAAGTGGATCTGGAGCTGTGGGGCTGCCCGGTCAGCAAGCGGCAGATCGTGGGCGCGATACGCGCGCTGCTGTTCGGCGTGCTGCCGGAAGAGCAAAACGACAAGGTCTGTATGGAATGCAAACGCCGGCAAATTGTGTGCGTGATGGTGGCGAAAAACGAGCCCTGCATGGGGCCGGTAACCCGCACCGGTTGCGGCGCGCTTTGTCCCAGTGTGGGTCGCGACTGTTACGGCTGTTACGGCCCGGCGGAAAATCCAAACACGCAGGCCATGGCTAATCGACTGGAGGGCCTGGGCCTGGTAAAAGACGAAGTAGCCCGACGCTTTCTGTTTATCAATAACGGCGCTGAAGCATTTCACCGGCAAGGCGTGCGCAGCCGGGAGACCGAGTAAATGTCCACCGATACGATCAAAATAAACGTCCCCGTGCTGGCGCGGGTGGAAGGTGAAGGCGCGCTGGATTTAACCATCGAGAACCGCCAGATTACCGAGCTTAAATTACGCATTTATGAGCCACCCCGCTACTTTGAAAAGTTTCTCGAAGGCCGCAACTATTACGACGTGCCCGATACCGTCGCACGCATCTGCGGCATCTGCCCGGTGGCCTATCAGATGAGCGCCTCCCAGGCCATCGAATCGATATTCGACATCACCGTCACTCCATGGATTCGATCCATGCGCCGGGTGTTCTACTGCGGTGAATGGCTGCAAAGCCACAGCCTGCACATTCACCTGTTAGCCGCGCCCGATTTTCTCGGCTACAACAGTGCGATCGAAATGTCCGCGCAGTACGGCGATGAAGTCCGGCGCGGGCTGAAACTGCAAGCACTGGGTAATGAACTGATCGCCCTCTTTGGTGCGCGCTCGGTGCATCCGGTGGGCGTTAAAATTGGCGGCTTTAGCCGCGCCCCGGATCAAAGCAAGGTAGACGAATTATTGCCGCGTATTACAGCGGCCAAACAGGACGCGGTTGATCTGATTCACTGGCTGGAGACGCTTGAACTGCCGGATGACAAACAGGATTTTGTCTCGGTAGCCCTGCACCATGATGACGAATACCCGCTTAACGAAGGCCGCCTGATGAGTGATAGCGGTCTTGATATTCCCATCAGTGAATTTGAAAACCATTTTCGCGAAATGCACGTCGATCACAGCACCGCCCTGCACTGCCTGTTCGACGGCAAATCCTACCTGGTTGGACCGCTGGCAAGACTTGACCTGAATGTAGACCAGCTGCCCGATGAAGTCAAAGCGGTCATGCAGTCACTGAAAACCCGCTTCCCTTCGAAAAACATGTTCCACAGCATCATTGCCCGCGCCATTGAAATTCACTTTGCACTGGTAGAAGCGGAACGCTTGCTGAGCAGCTATCAACCGACTGAAGAACCCTGCATGAAATTTGAAATAAAAGCCGGCACCGGTTACGGCTGCACCGAAGCACCGCGTGGTTTCTTATGGCACCGCTACGACATGGATGAAAACGGCTGCGTGAGCAAAGCCGTTATCGTGCCGCCGACCAGTCAGAACCAGCCGCGTATCGAACAGGACCTGAAGGACTCACTGATCAGTTTTGGTCTCGATAATGAAAAGCATGATTTACAACTACACGCTGAAAAAGTGATTCGCAATTACGACCCCTGCATTTCCTGTGCTACGCATTTTCTCAATCTTAAATTAATGCGCGACGGTGTGATTGAGAATGCAGAACACACAGAGGCGATAACGACATTCAAAAATAT
>JAQICG010000168.1 GCA_027858635.1 Gammaproteobacteria bacterium
GGTTTGATGCAGGTGGGTGTGAAAGGTACTAACTTCACAGATGCTGAATCAAAGGCCTGCATCAATACTCCGGATTACCAGTTGCTGACACCCAGCGACAATTGCGCAGCGATATTCAGAAACTTCTAATTGCATTACGACAATGTGATATAAAAAGAGCCCGGTATGCGGGCTTTTTTTTGCCCCGCTTTTAATGAGTTCTATAAACAAACGTCCAGTACAAACATGAAAGTTATTGAGTGTAATAATCTGCTTAAATCCTACGGTGCGAAAAAAGTGCTCGATGGCATTAACCTGTCGGTGAACCAGGGCGAGTTTTTCGGGCTCGTGGGCATGAACGGCAGCGGCAAGTCCACCATGATTAAAGCCATGCTCGATCTGGTGGCGGTTGATGGCGGTGAGATAAAACTATTTGGCGATTCGCATCGTCAGGTAACAGCAAGAAAAAACCTGGCCTCTCTACCCGATCGCTTCTCGCCACCGCCCCACCTCAAGGGCAAAGACTTCATCCGCTACATGCTCGAGCTTCAGGGTCAGAAGTGCGATGAATCCGTCACCAATAAAATGCTCGACGCACTGGAGCTGGACAAAGCTGCAATGCAGTCATCGGTAAGCAAACTTTCCAAAGGCATGACACAAAAACTGGGCCTGGCGGCATGCCTGCTGAGCGATAAAAAACTGCTCATGCTCGATGAACCCATGAGCGGCCTGGACCCCAAAGCCAGAGTGCTGTTTAAAAATGAATTGCACAGTAAAAAAAGAAATGATCCGGAAGATCCCGGCCTCACCATTTTTTTCAGCTCACACGTACTGGCCGACGTCGACGAACTCGCCGACCGAATTGCAGTACTGCATAACGGCAAACTGATGTATGTCGGCAGCACCGCCGATTTGAAAAAAGAGTATGCAGCAGAAACGTTGGAAGACGCCTACATGCAGTGTATTGAACGTAGGTTGGGGTAAGGCACGCACCCCAACAAAAGGTGAGATTAATTAAACTGCCTGGTTACATGTGGTATGTCTAACTTAAGATCAATAATTTATTTAGATTTTGATTTTATCTACGGACTGAATGTTTTAACTGCTAACTATGTTTTACTGCATAAACCATCCTCACCCCAGCCCTCTCCTTGAAGGAGAGGGGGCTGCTGTCTATCGGCTGTTTGCTGTATTTTTAGCAGGTGCCTGTTAATTGATTTTTTAATTTATGGCTGCATCATTGCAGCATCGGTAACCGTGGAAGAGAGCCAGCGAGTCAGATCCTGAGCTAATTTTGTAGTAGCGGAATTGAGCGCCTCGACGCCTCCTCTGGCATTCTGCGTGCGGGCATCAAAGCGCTGAGAAAATGCCCTGGTGGCGATCACCCGGTTGCTGTTTAAATCTATTAGATAAAACTCCATGCTCACCCGGCCTTCGGAAGTGCCATCAGAATTTATATGATGATAGAACTCAAGCAGGTTACTCTCCAGTAAAAAATCGGCACCGGCGGTGGAGTGTGAAGGTAATACCGACTTAAAGGTCACACTTTTACCGACACAGGAGACGAATGCAAAGCTAAGCATGTTGTTGGGCGTGTCGCTCCAGCTGCTGTACGCATAGGGGAGCTGCATCAATTCGTTTTGCTGATAAAGCAGGTTCCTGCTCATAATCGCGGCTGTACTTTTGGGCGTTGCGATTTTAAGCACTTTGGAGGACAGAGGCTCTGCGGGCAAAAGCGCGACCGTCTCGCATGGAGGCTTGAGCATATACAGATCATCAGGGGGAACAGATTTGCTGGCGCAAGCTGATGCCAGGGCAACGCTGACGAACAGCAACAATGTATACAGCTTATTCATTTTCGATACCTTCTCCGGGGCCGGGCCGTGGCGATGATTCTTTAAAAAGAAGATCTCGCGGGCTTCTCTGTATGTCCGAAAGCGTCTGCTCCAGCTGTGCCGATAGCGCGTTCAGCCTGTCTAGTAATGCATTCGCCTGTTCACGAGTCGGCGCGCTCATAGCCTTGAGTTAATAGTCACCGCGTTGCAGGCTATTATTAAATGCTTGTGCCGTCTGGCTGATCTCATCTGCGGCGTCGGCGGTTTTATCCAGTGAGACTATGGCCTTTTCTTCCATGATCAGGCCGTTTGCTAGCAACGTATCCAGTTTATCATTGTAGCTTTTTATAGAGTCGGTGATATCTACGGCGTTTTCTATCAAGGCATTGTAATTGGACAGGTTTTCATTGCTTAATACTATGTTGATGCGATTAAGCGTTTCCAGCAGAGTAAGGGCGATGTCCGGTAGCGAATCATTGAGCTTGCCGAATGTCGAAGGAGACGATTCAATTATGGGGATCTCTCCAGCCTTAGATTTCAGACGCAGCGAGGCTTTGCTGCCACCCTCTAATTCAATAAATGCCAACCCGGTCAGGCCATGAAATTTAAGCACGGCAACACTGTCTGTTTTAACAGGTGCTTCTTTTTTCACTTTTAACAGTAACGTTATCTCCTCATTATTCTTCGGATTTATTCGTATTGATTCTACTGTGCCAATATGGACACCCAGTACTTTACGGAAGCGTTGCGACTTAAGCCGGCAACTGATTCCTCGAAATATACCTTGTAGAAAACATCGTCATCCATGGATCTTAAATCTTCCAGCCAAAATATAAAGCCCACAAGCCCAATAATAAATATAATGACAAAACTCCCGACGAGGAGATTATTAGCTTTGCTTTCCATGTTATTTACT
>JAQICG010000222.1 GCA_027858635.1 Gammaproteobacteria bacterium
CAGAGGAAAAGCAACGGCTTAGGTTAGAAACTTGTCATGATTGCGTATGTGGTTATTTGGTTTTAACCGGCATTTACACAAAAAGATTTAAAGGTTTTCTCTGCGGTAAAAGCTCTCCCTCATTTTTCAAACTCGGCCACGAGCGGAGTGTGGTCTGAGAGTCGTCGCCAGGGCATGCCGAACAGGTTGCTGCAATTAACTACTTCCAGGCCGCGATAATAAATCCGATCCATCGACAGCAGCGGATGCCAGGCGGGGAAGGTGCGGGCATAAGCGCCACAGCTATCCTTAAACACCTCTTTAACGCCCAGATCATGATGAAAATGGTAGGCCGCGCGACCGCGCCAGTCATTAAAGTCGCCGCCGATAATCAGCGGCTCATCGGCGGGCACATGCGAGTCGATACGTTGCACCAGTGCTGCCAGCTGGCGCTCTCGCTCCATGCCGAACAGGCCCAGATGAATGCAGATAACGTGAATCTTTTTATCACTGCCGGCAATCTGATTGGTGCCGTGCAGCAAGCTGCGGCTGGCTGATTTCATGATAGAGACGTCGATGTTTTCCCATTCGACAAATGCGTATTTGCTCAGAATTGCATTGCCGTGATCGCCCGCCTTGTAGATGGCGTTCTTGCCGTAAGCGTGGTGCGGCCAGACCTGGTCGGCCAGAAACTCCAGCTGGCTATTATTCGGCCAGTCGTCAAAACGGTTCTTGCTGATAACGCGCTCACCGTGAATTTCCTGCAGGAAAACGATATCCGCATCAATATCACGCATCGCATCCTTGATGTCGTGCAAAATAAAACGCCAGTTACTGGCACTGAAGCCCTTGTGGATGTTGTAGGTAAGAACCTTGAGTGATGTATCGGTCATGTCTCTCTTAAATTAAATTATCTTCTTAATACCAGACAGGCTGCTAGACTATCAGCACTGTTCTTTTTGGGGCCACCCGGTGACTGTTGAATTATTCAAACTGCTATTGCTCATTATAATCGCAAACGGCGCACCCATCTTACTCCGCGCGCTGCTAAAGGATAACTTTGATCTCGCTGTCGATTTCGGTAAAAAATTACCCGACCGACAACGCATATTTGGCCGCTCGAAAACCTGGCGGGGCATCGTCGCTGCCATCATTGCTACCGCCTTCGCCGCCTGGTTTCTGGGCTACTCTCTACAAACCGGAATGTGGGTCGCCGGCTACGCCAGTCTCGGTGACCTGTTATCCCGCGTTATAAAACGCCGTATGGCCATGGCCGCCAGCAGCAAAGCACTGTTACTCGACCAGATCCCCGAATCGCTTTTGCCCGCGCTGATGCTACGCCACACTTTCAATCTCGATGCGCTCGCCGTGCTGCTGCTGGTGCTCCTCTTTATCGTTGTAGAACTGGCACTTTCACAGCTACTATACATCTGGGGACTGCGCAGGCGACCCTATTAATAGTGTTAAGGTAGCAATGTATGAGCCCGACTAAAAACCAGATCGTCAATGCTCCAAACCTGATCAGTCTGCTCAGAATACTGGTAGCGCCGGTGATGTTCTACTTTGCCCTTAATCAGCAACCAATGTGGTTTATCGCTGCGATCATATTCGCCGAATTCACCGACGTGCTCGACGGCTTTCTGGCCAGAGTACTGAAACAGATCACTCCCCTGGGCTCACACCTCGATAGCTGGGGCGACTTTGTCATCTACAGCACCATGGCCATCTGCGCCTGGATATTATGGCCCGACATCCTGCAACGCGAAATCGTCTACTTCAGCATCATCGTACTCAGCTTCACCTTGCCCGCGCTCATCGGCTTTATAAAATTTCACACATTCACCAGCTACCACACCTGGAGCGTCAAACTCGCCGTCGCTATCGTGGTCATCAGCTACATCCTGCTATTCACCGGCCTGCTCGACTGGCCATTCCGGGTCGCCGCTTTTATCTGCCTGTACGCCGCCATCGAATAAATTGCCATCACCCTGTTAATTCGGCAGGAACATGCTGATGTCAGAAGCATCTTTCAAGCTATGAAATACCGCAAACAGAATCGCTAACGGAATATAAATGTAGGTTGGATATTGCATCCACTCACATCATCACCCACCCCTGCAAGTGCGACAAATTCGTCTGGAGCGAATTTGAACGAGAGCCTCGAACCGGAGAAACATAGGGATATGCTGAATAATTCATCCGCACAACCCCGTAGACACTATGACAACAACGTAATCAGATGCATGTAAGCTTATCCATTTATGGAACTTTTCCGCTTCCATGACTAAAACTGAGGCAGGCAATAGTGGGGCTTATGGTGGTATAAAGTAGATTTAAATGTGAAGAACCGCTTACATTAGCAATGATTATAAAACCAGAACACTTGGATTTTTAACATAGCACGGGGTTACAAAATAGGATGCATTATAGATACATCTAAGAAATCACTCTGTGAATAAATCTACAACGCTGCTCTTACGCTGGGCTCAAATCTGTTTTCATTACCAATAAGCGATTCTAA
>JAQICG010000173.1 GCA_027858635.1 Gammaproteobacteria bacterium
AGGGAGCCTTAAAAGACTACCTATTTTCTATAATATATTCCCTTTAAGGCTCCCTATTTCGATATTTAAGAGCAAAAGATGCCTTGGGTAGGGCTTAAATTTCGTAATTTAATAGTAACACATGATTAAGGCACCCAATTGCGGTATTTAAGGGAAAAAGCCGCTTCAGAATATACAAAGCCAGCGTTGTAGGGCGCAATGTAGTGCGCCACTTATCTCATGCGGTAGCATGAGTTGAATAGCGTTTTTAAAATCCCCTTTACAACCTGCCTCAGCTTTCAACTTTGGTAGCGGCACAAGCCAGGGAAGGCTTGTGAGGCTGGTCAGCAGGGACGCTGATCCAGCCGACACGTAGGCAAAGTTGGAAGCTGAGGTTCCCGTAGGGCAGGTTGTTTGGGGCGGCCTTTTTCTCGTTAGTCTTTTTGGGCTGTAGCAAAAAGAGTAACACGCCCGTGGGTGCGCGAACCCACTACCCATACATCATCAGATTACTAATGCTGGAAGATAAAACCAGGATCTCTCACATGCGTTCGAGATGACATTGAAGAAACTTAACTCACCAACACGCCCGTAGGTGCGCGAACCCACTACCCGTCATGTCAAAAATTATTACGAAGATTTGATAGTTTCACGAAGGCCCAAACATGGATTTCGTCCTTAGATTCGTTAACGGTGCATCCATGCACCACTACTCCGGCCTGCGCCGGTATGACGTACAGGGAAAAGCTAGCTAACCCACCAACACGCCCCACATATCATGCTCATCCGTCTGCTCGATGCGAACCATCACCCGGTCACCTGCCTGCAAATCACCCGGTTCCAGAATATAAACCAGACCATCGATATCCGGGGCGTCAGCCATGCTTCTGGCGATGGCGCCTTCTTCGCTGGCTTCATCGACGAGCACTTCGATTTCTTTGCCGATGTTTCGTTTCAGACGTTCGGTGCTGATGGCTATCTGTTTTTCCATGAAGCGTGCCAGGCGTTCTTCGTTGATCTCTTCCGGGATGGCTTCGCCAAGTTCGTTGGCGACGGCGCCTTCGACCGGTGAGTATGTGAAGCAGCCGACACGGTCGAGCTGGGCTTCGTCGAGAAAGTCGAGCAGTTCCTGAAACTCGGCTTCGGTTTCACCGGGGAAGCCGACGATGAAGGTGCTGCGCAGGGTCAGGTCGGGGCACTGTTCGCGCCATTTTTTGATGCGGCTCAATACTTTCTCGCTCGATGCCGGACGTTTCATGGCTTTCAGAATGCGTGGGTTGGCGTGCTGGAAGGGGATGTCCAGATAGGGCAGCACCTTGCCGGCGTTCATCAGGGGGATGATTTCATCGACGTGCGGATAGGGGTAGACGTAATGCAGGCGCACCCAGAGGCCGAGGCTGCTGAGTGCTTCGCAGAGTTCGGTCATGCGGGTTTTTACCGGCATGCCTTCCCAGAATTCGGTTTTGTATTTAACGTCGATGCCGTAGGCACTGGTGTCCTGTGAAATCACCAGCAGTTCCTGCACGCCGGCTTCTTTCAGGCGTTTGGCTTCGGCGAGCACTTCGTTCACCGGACGGCTGACCAGATCGCCGCGCAGGGCGGGGATGATGCAGAAGGTGCAGCGGTGGTTGCAGCCTTCGGAGATTTTAAGATAGGCGTAATGCCGCGGCGTGAGCCTTACGCCCTGCGGCGGCACCAGGTCGATAAAGGGATCGTGCTGGGGTGGCAGATGCTGGTGTACTGCGTCCATGACCTCGGTGGTGGCGTGCGGCCCGGTGACGGCCAGCACCTGCGGGTGCGCCAGTTTGACGACATCGCCTTTGGCACCGAGGCAGCCGGTGACGATGACCTTGCCGTTCTCGTTCAGCGCTTCGCCGATGGCGTCGAGCGATTCCTCAACGGCGGCGTCGATGAAGCCGCAGGTGTTGACCACGACTAGGTCGGCGTCTTCATAAGTGGGTACAAGGTCGTAACCTTCGGCGCGCAACTGTGTGAGAATATGCTCCGAATCGACGGTGGCCTTGGGACAACCGAGGCTGACGAAGCCGACTTTTCTGGCGCGTTGAGGCGCGGTGTTTTCCGGGGTAGATTTCATGGCGCGATTTTACCTTAGGGACCCGGAACATACTAATGTACCATTACGCATCCCGTCTTCGGGCCATCTTTGGCCGCGCCTCAATCGCAAAATCCTCGCCGTAGCCCTACTACGCCTACGGTTTTGCTCAATCGGCGCGACCAAATATGACCCAAATCAGGGCGCGATCCAGGTACATTAGTATGTTCCGGGTCCCTTAGTTACCGGTCGGCAGTCGGGCGTTTCGCCTGGCGGCTAAATAATTTTATTGCTGACTATCCCCTGTGTTTTTTCCGGGCCACTGCAACTTGAGTTTTTAATGAGCGATTACGAAGAAAGATTTAGTTCCCTGTCACGGGTTTATGGTGACGAGGTGGTGAAGATGCTGGCCGCTGTACATATCTGTGTGGTGGGTATCGGCGGCGTGGGTTCGTGGGCGGCGGAGGCGCTGGCCAGATCGGGGGTGGGCACAATCACGCTGGTCGATGCCGATACTATCGCGCGCAGCAACGCCAACCGGCAGATTCATACTCTTGAATCGACTCTTGGGCAATCCAAAGCGGGCGTCATGCAGCAGCGCATCCTGGATATCAACCCCGAGTGTGAGGTGCAGATTATCGAGCAGTATATTAATGCGGAGAATCTGCGTGACATTCTCGAGCGCGGCTATGACTGCGTGATTGATGCGGTCGATGGCTTCAAGTCCAAAACCGCCAATATTTACTGCTGCCGGCGTAACAAGATTCCGGTCATCACCACTGGCGGGGCGGGGGGCTTGATCGATCCTACGCAAATTCAGGTGTCGGATTTATCGAGCACCTGGAATGATCCGCTGGCGGCCAAAGTGCGCTCCGAACTGCGCTGCAACCACGGCTTCACCCGCAACAAGCGTTATACCTTCGGCGTGCCCTGCGTCTATTCCACCGAGCAGCAGCGTTACCCGGTAGAAGACGGCAAAGTGGGATATGCCAAGCCTGGCGTTGCCGGTCTGTCGCTGGACTGCAACTATGGCTACGGCTCCAGCGTCGCCGTCACCGCGGTGTTTGGTTTTGTCGCCGCCTCGACCGCGATCGAGCGCATTGCTGGAAAAAATAAGATTGCGCTCAGGTAGCCGGCATCTTCTGCGGCAAATAAAAAAGGCTCCCGAAGGAGCCTTTTTTTCGATCTTTTTTTCGACTGGAATTCAGCGTATCAGGCGCTGCAAACATCCACGTCCTGCAGGCCCTTGTCGATTTCGGCTACTTCAAAAATCACGGTCTGGCCTTCAC
>JAQICG010000243.1 GCA_027858635.1 Gammaproteobacteria bacterium
CTGCTGAACTCAATCGCCCTCACCAAACAGGAAGCGGGTTCGTTCTTCGGCAACGACACGGTTTACATGGAGAAGTATCTGGAAAAACCGCGCCATGTAGAGATACAGGTGCTCTCCGACGGACAGGGCAACGCCATTCATCTCGCCGAACGCGACTGCTCGATGCAGCGCAGAAACCAGAAAGTGGTTGAAGAAGCACCCGCACCCGGCATTACCGAAAAACAGCGTAAAAAGATTGGCCAGCGTTGCGTTGATGCCTGTTTGAAAATCAAATACCGCGGTGCCGGTACTTTTGAATTTCTCTATCAGGATGGCGAGTTTTATTTCATTGAAATGAACACCCGCGTACAGGTTGAACATCCGGTAACTGAAATGATCACCGGCGTTGACATCATTAAGGAGCAGCTTTACATCGCTTCGGGTGAAAAACTACGCTACAAACAAAGCGACATCGTCATCAACGGTCACGCTATCGAATGTCGCATCAATGCCGAAGACGCAAAAACCTTCATGCCTTCACCGGGAAAGATCGAACGCTATCATCCACCCGGCGGCCCCGGCATTCGTGTAGACACCCACATCTATGCCGGCTATACAGTACCGCCGCATTATGACTCCATGATCGGAAAACTGATCGCTCACGGTAACGATCGCGATATCGCCATTGCCCGCCTGCTGGGCGCGCTGGACGAAATTAACATTACCGGCATCAAGACCAACATCGATCTGCACAAAGATATTTTAAGCGACTCGGCTTTCCAGGCGGGCGGCACTAACATTCACTATCTTGAAAAGAAACTGGGTATCGATTAATCGGTAATAGCTTAAACTTGAGTAAGACGTAATGGTTATAAAGTCACAATATGATCAAACGCTATTTTAATTAGCCTTAATCTCAAGTTACCTTATAAGCTGACCTTCATATTTTTTATTTAATTAGCGAGTTCAGCCATTAGCCGAACTTCAGCTTTTTTCTATGAAGTTCGTGTGTCAATCATAAGCGGCCAGTCAACTGTAAAAAGTCACATCGAAAAGCGGACATTAAACGTATTGGATAAGACGCGCGTCGTTTTTTCGCGTCGCACCTGACCCGCGTGTTATGTGCTTTTATTCCTGATGTGAAATAATATATTTACACAGAAAACATAGCATCCAAATCATGTTTTGAATATGCTTTAAAAGCCAGCATCGTATCTGTTTTTTTAATACCATCTACTTTAACAATTTTGCCTGTCACCAGTTCGGAAAGCTCATCATTTGTTTTAACGCGAGCAACCGCAACCAGGTCGTAATTTCCTGTTACGGAGTACACTTCAGAAATACCTGTCATGCTGACCAAATGTTCAGCCACTTCATTTACTTTATTTCTTTTGACATTTAATAGAATGATAGAAGTAACCATATTTAAAAATCCTAGTATTTGATTGGGTTTAAATTATTTACATACAGTACCGCAGTACCGGGCATCAGTACCGGGTCGGACCTATGCAATACATCGATTATATTCATAACTCAGTCCAGAAATACATGTTTTCAGCGCTTAAACATGCCTTTTCGGGCTTGCAATCGGCAGTATAAGGCTGTGCTGGCTTTCTGAGCGCATATATTCCGGTGGTTAGTTAAAGCCTCTTGGTAGACTGTAATATCTACCTGACTAGAATGCCAATGTCCGCTTTCAAGTGATTTAATCTTGGAAATTCCTCTGGCTGCTATGCGGTGGATTCTGCCGCTCACATCAATCTCATGACAGTCCGCTATGGGTCGGTTTTGCTCCTTCAGCTTACCTTTGCCAAGGTCTGTTAACACCATCGCACTTAAGTCTGCGATTAATCAGTGGCCATTTTACCTCTGTTACAAACGAACCAGCTGATAACCGGCATTGTGCAGCAATTGTACGATGCCCTTGTCGCCGATCAGATGTCCGGCACCAACTATCACAAAATAGTCTCCTTCCTGTTTTAGATAATTTTTGATCGACGCAACCATTTTTATATTGCGCTGAAAATACAGCTTTTCATAGAGAGCAATAATCGCCGCATTCTCATTCAGGACATCTTCGAACAGTAATTTGTGCATGCTTTTTTCGTCGCCCTGCTTCCATGCGATGATCAGGTTATTCCTTTCACTCTCCAGCATCTCCTGAGAATAAAACAAATCCTGAAATAACAAATCGGCATCCTCGATATTAAGAAACAGCTTTAACTGTTCATCCATGGTTTCCAGTGCCAGCAATTTCTTATCTTCCACCTTGTTGAGAAAGTGCTGATCAATTCCCAGTTCCGGCCGCAGGCCCGCCTGTTCAGCCTGTATTGCCGCCAGCGTCAGCACGACCACGCCGGGTTTCTGCTTCTCCACCAGCGCCAGTGGTATACCCAGTGTTTTTAAATAAGCCCGAAGCTCATGGTAGGTTGTTTCAGACAGGTTATCCCTGAGCGTCTCCTCACCGGTATACAGTGCTTCTTTCTGCATAAAATACTGCATGCGCGCGCTCGACTCGGGCGAATCCATATCCACTTCCACCACCAGCGTTTCCGACGCAGCAAAAGCCTGCTCTATTTCTGCACGCAAGGGATAAAAACCGGCATCGGCAAAATGAATTGAACCCAGTAGATAGACTGTTGCCTGCGCCGAATCCACGCGCCAGAACATTGCGCGGTCTTCACTGGCGATCAGTTGAAAACTGAAAATCGCATAGAGAATAAAGCCTGCTATGAATTTTTTATTCATCTTTATTTTTCAACTTCAATGCCGCTTCGTACAATTCATTTTTATTAATGCCGGTAATTCGTGAAGTAATTTTTGCAGCCTGCTTCACGGGCAACTCATCCACCAGCGCCGCCAGTATTTCATCGCGCAGCGGATGCGCTGATTTATCCCGAACACTGCCAGCCAGTACCAGCACAATCTCACCCTTGCGCTGCATGGCATCACCGTCCACCCATGTGCAGAGTTCAGCCAGCGTGGCCTTGCGAATCGTTTCGTAGGTTTTAGTGATCTCGCGCGCGAAGGTCGCCAGTCGCTGTTCACCGAACACCGTTTTCATGTCCATCAATGTGGCCAGAACCCGGTGGCAGGAGATGTAAAAGACCATGGTGCGCGATTCATCCTTCAGTTCCTGTAGATAGCTCAGCCGCGCCGCCTGTTTAGACGGGGGGAAGCCTTCAAAACTAAAACGGTCGCTCGCCAGCCCGGCCACACTCATGGCGGCAATGGCGGCACAGGCACCCGGTATGGGTACGACCCGGATACCGTGCTGATGCGCCTGCTCGACCAGACGATAGCCGGGGTCGCTGACCAGCGGTGTGCCCGCGTCGGAAATCAGGGCAATGGATTCACCCTGCTGCAAGCGTGCCAGCAGGCGCCCGGTCTGATATTCTTCATTGTGCTCGTGGTAGGCCTGCATGTGCGTTGATATGCCCAGATGACTCAGCAGGCGCTGGCTGTGGCGGGTATCCTCAGCGGCGATTAAATCTGCTGATTTGAGGGTCTCCACAGCGCGGGGACTGATGTCACCGAGATTACCGATCGGTGTCGCCACCATATATAATGTTCCCGCCTTCTCAGCGAACTCTTTTTTAGACGAAATTTCGATTGACACGGCTTATCCTGCAAAACATACTTATTTGCCTGTAATACTAACGGATTCGGCGACCGACTCGTACAGATTATTCACCCATCCTGATAATATGATTTCTGCTAAGCTATCCCCTGATCCACTATTTTTGACTATTTTGTTTCCAGCAATTTTACCCAGACATCTGACATTACTGCTTTTGATCCTGCTGAGTGGCTGTAGCACTACGCCAGATAAAAGCGTAAACGACATTATCCTGGATGCTGTGCGCGATCAGGCTATTGAAGAAGGCAACGAAACAACGCTGGCAGAAACGCCTGAACACTACATCAAACTCGCCAGTAAAAGCCGCGGGGAGATGCAGCAGAGATATCTCGTCAAGGCCGCTGAACTTCTCTATTCCCGCGGTGACATTGCATCGGCACAAGACCAGCTTGAAAGCATTCAGGCTGAGGACATCGCTGGCTCGCGCCACATTCAGATCCAGCTGCTGGCTGCAAAAATCGCTCTCGCCAACCACAATCCGGCTCAGGCCATTGATTTACTGCCCGGCCAGGAGAGATTGACGGTCAGCCAGTTTATCGAGATCAACGAGATCCGTGCCGAAGCTAATGTCGCCATGGGCTATCTGCTGGCCGCAATTAAGACTCGGGTGGAGATTGATCCCTACTACAAGGATAACGAAAAACGCGAGAAAAATCATCGAGCTATCTGGTCGGCATTAAATGCACTGTCTCCCGTCGTACTTAACGATATCAGTTCCAGCAACAAAGCCTTGCAGGGCTGGCTTGAACTTATTCGAGTCATGCGTGCCGCCCAGCTTAATAGCAACGAACTACGCAATGAAGTGCTCGACTGGAGCATGCGCTTTCCCGAACATCCTGTCGGCAACACGCTTATCGAACGCCTGCTACAGGCTCACCTCGGTACACCGTCTACAGACCATGTGATTGCGGTGTTATTACCACAGCAGGGCCCTTATCAAGCAGTTACCAAAGCGATAAAAAACGGCTTCCTGAGCGCTTATTATGCTGACCGAACTCAAAGCCCTAAGCCCGTTTTGCGTTTTTATGATACCAGCAGGAAGGATCTGGACTTTGTCGCCCTCTACCGCAAGGTGGTACAGGAAGGCGCTGACTATGTCCTTGGCCCGCTTGATAAAGCCGCTATTGATCAGCTGATGCTATCCAATGATCTTGCTAGTGAGCTTGAAGTCCCGGTACTTACCTTAAACTATGCCGAAGATGCTTCGAGTGTTGCCGATAACCTCTATCAGTTTGGACTACTGCCTGAAGATGAGGCGCGTCAGGTCGCTGAACTCGCCATTCGCCGGAATAAAACCCGGGCAGCCATCCTTGCACCTGACGGCCCGTGGGGAGAACGCTTAAAATCCGCCTTCGAACAACGTTTTACAGAACTCGGTGGTAGCGTTCTATCAACGCAGCATTTTAATGGCAATATTGATGATTATGGCCGGCCGATCAAACAACTGTTAAACCTGCAACAAAGCAACAATCGGCATAAGGATCTACAGCACCTGCTAGGCACGGAGTTGAAATACTCGCCGTATCGCCGGCAAGATATTGATATGGTCTTTCTGGCTGCGACTCACCACTCTGCCCGTAGCATCATGCCTGCCTTAAAATTTCACCACGCAGGTGACCTGCCTGTTTACTCAACCTCACATGTCTATACCGGCAATAAAGACCGCTCTGCCGACATGGATCTCAATGGATTGATGTTCTGCGATCTGCCCTGGACCTTGCTGGGTGATCATTCATTAAAACAGACTTTTAAAAATAACTGGCCGGAGCAGCAAAATTATACCCGGCTGTTTGCCCTGGGCATCGACAGCTATCACCTACTTTATAACCTCAAGCTTCTCTCCAGTTACGAGAATGCTCAATTTGTCGGTCAGACCGGTAACATCTATCTCGACAGCAATAACCGCCTGCACCGGGAATCACTCTGGGCCAGGTTCCAAAATGGTACCGCTAGATATATCAACACCACTATTGCTCCTAAAAGTGGTATATCCATTGAGTCCGACTAGTTATAGCAGGGGTCAAGATGCAGAGAAAGCTTGCTGTGAATTTATCAGGCAACATGGACTCAAGCTGGTGACCCGAAACTACCACGGCTACCGCGGCGAAATTGACCTCATCATGCAGGAAGGTCAAACCCTGATATTCATAGAAGTCAGA